>JAJLJT010000001.1:0-6940 GCA_033844555.1 Alphaproteobacteria bacterium
ACGTCCGCCTTTGTGGCGGGCCGGATCGTCAGCGCGGGAGAGGGCGATGCAGTCATGGATGTGCCTGGATCTGGGTCGCGAAGCCGCCGTTACGCAATGTCTCACGGTCGCGCGAGCGCGTCCGTCATCAATTCCAGGAACCGGCACAGCTGCGCCTTCAGCGGGGCGTAGCCTGCCGTCGGCTCGATGCGCGTCTCGTCCATGTAGAGATCGCGGCGCACCTCGATCTGGAAGGCGTGCACGCGCTCGCCCGGACGGCCGTAATGCTGCGTGTTGAAGCCGCCCGCATAGGGCCTGTTGCGTGCGACGCTCAGGCCCAGCGACCGGAACGCCTCCTCGGCCCGGTCGATCAGGTCGGGTGCGCATGCCGTTCCATGCCGGTCGCCGAGGATCACGTCGGGGCGCGCCTCGCCGGCGTCGAGGTCGCTGAAGCCGCCGACCGACGGCATGGAGTGGCAGTCGATCAGCACCGCCGCGCCGAATGTGTCGCGCGTCTCCGCCAGAAGCGCCGACAGGGCCGCGTGATAGGGGCGGTAGCAGCGCGCGATCCGCGCTTCGGCCTCGGCGAAGCTCAGCTTGCGGCGATAGATCGTCCGCCCGCCGCCGACGCGACGCGCGATGGTGCCGAGGCCGCCCGCAACGCGGGCCGAGCGCGTGTTGACGTGGGGCGGGAGCGGGTCGGCGAACATGGCCGGATCCAGTTCGTAGGCTTCCCGGTTCACATCGAGATAGGCGCGCGGGAAGGTGGCGCGCACCATCGGCATGCCGAGTGCGATCCCGCCCGCGAACAGGTCGTCGACGAAGGCATCCTCCGAGGTGCGGAGCGCCAGCGGGTCGAGGGCCGTCGCGGCGGTGAATTCGGCCGGATAGACGTCGCCGGAATGGGGCGAGGAGAGCACGATGGGCGCGGTCTGTGCCTGCGGCCGCAGCACCTCGACCGGCGGGCGGTCCCCGCCGCGCCGGGGGGCCGCCGGCGTGCCGCCGGCAAGCCCGTCGGCAGCGCAGGCGTCGTTTCCGGTGTCGTTGAGGGAGGTCATCGGCTCAAGATCTGTCCCAGTTGACGAACGCGGGCGCGCGCCGCACGCTTTTCCCCACGTGCGCCGGGGGGCGCCGGACGGGGAAACGCGCGCTTAACGGTTACGCGAGGATAGTGTCGCGGGCCGGGGCCGTCCACGCCTTCTCCGGCCGCATGGGGTTACGCTGCCAGGGAGTTCCGGCCTATGGCCACGATTCTGCTCGCCGAGGACGACGACGCCATGCGCCTGTTCCTCTATCGCGCGCTGAAGCGGGCTGGCCACGCGGTGACGGCCGTCGGCGACGGGGCGACGGCGCTGCGGCATGTGAAGGCACGGGCCTACGATCTGCTTCTGTCGGACGTGGTCATGCCCGGGCTCGACGGGGTGGAACTTGCACGGCGCGCGGCCGACATGCGGCCGGCCATGAAGATCATGTTCATCACGGGGTTCGCGGCGGTTGCGCTGAACCCGGTCGACGGCGAGCCGGTGGATGCGCCCGTCGTCTCCAAGCCCTTTCATCTCAAGGATCTGGTGACCCGGATCGAAGGATTGCTCGCAGCGTGAAAATTCTTGGCGCGGGGTGACTTGCGCAGCCGCGCCGCCTTGGGTATAGGAGGCGCCTCGCATTCGGCGGCTTCGGGCGCGTAGCTCAGCGGGAGAGCACTACGTTGACATCGTAGGGGTCGGTGGTTCGATCCCACCCGCGCCCACCATCGCCGACGCGGAAACTGTTTGGAACGGTCCGTTGACCCGGGCCATGGGTCAACCGGCTGAAGGCACGAGGACGACATGAAGATCCGCAACTCGCTGAAGTCGCTCAAGAGCCGGCATCGCGACTGCCGCGTCGTGCGCCGCAAGGGCCGCGTCTACGTCATCAACAAGACGCAGCGCCGCTTCAAGGCCCGCCAGGGCTGAGACGCCGCCGCCGGGCCTCGCGCGTCCGGCAGCACTTGAGCAGGAATTCGCCAGGGGGCCGCGCACACCACGGTGCAGCGGCCCTTTCGCATGCGCGGGTGTCCCGTCTCCGGGCCATCTGCCTCGCCCTTTCCGCGCCGGTACAGGTTTCCCCGGATTGTTTCCGGTTCGGAAAGGACGCTTCTCCGTGCGCGCGCCGTCTGCAGCGTTTGAATCGCGACGCCGCGGCGCTACGCTCTGAGGGCGACAGGGGAGGACGCGACCCATGCTGACCATGCCCAAGCCCGACGAGCACGCCTTCGCCCGGCGCGAGGAACTGGTTGCCCGGCTGCGCGAGATCCTGCCCGCCGCCTCCGTCATCGACAGCGAGACGGAGCGGCGCGCCTACGATTGCGACGCCTTCACCATGTACCGGCAGTTGCCGCTCGTCGTCGCGCTGCCCGAGACCGTGCCGCAGGTCGCCGCGGTGCTGAAACTCGCCCGCGAGATGGATGTGAAGGTCGTGCCGCGCGGGGCGGGCACCTCTCTCTCGGGCGGATCCATGCCGCTCGAGGACGGCATCCTGCTCTCCATGATGAAGTTCAACCGCGTGCTCGAGATCGACTGGGAGAACCGCTGCGCCGTCGTGCAGCCGGGCGTGACCAACCTCGGCATCACGAAGGCGGTCGAGCATCGCGGCTTCTACTACGCGCCCGACCCGTCCTCGCAGATCGCCTGCTCCATCGGCGGCAACGTGGCGGAGAATTCGGGCGGCGTGCATTGCCTGAAGTACGGGCTGACGACCAACAATCTGCTCGGCATCGAGATGGTGACGATGGAGGGGGAGGTGATCCGCCTCGGCGGCAAGCATCTCGACCCGGACGGCTACGACCTGATGGGCGTGATGACGGGTTCGGAGGGCCTGCTCGGCGTCGTGACCGAGGTGACCGTGCGCATCCTGCAGAAGCCGCAGACCGCGCGCGGCCTGCTGATCGGCTTTCCGAGCGTGGAGGCGGGTGCCGACACCGTCGGCGCGATCATCGGTGCGGGCATCATTCCGGGCGGACTCGAGATGATGGACAAGCCGGCGATCCTGGCGGCCGAGGATTTCTGCGCCCCCGGCTATCCGCGCGACGCCGAATCGCTGCTGATCTGCGAGTTGGACGGCACACCGTCGGAGGTCGACGCCCTGGTGGACCGCGTCAGCGCCATCGCGCGCGACAAGGGGGCAACCTTCCTGAAGGTCTCCGAGACGGAGGAGGAGCGGCTGGGCTTCTGGGCGGGGCGCAAGAACGCCTTTCCCGCGGTCGGCGCGATCGGGCCCGACTATCTCTGCATGGACGGGACGATCCCGCGCGGGCGGCTGGCGGAGGTGCTCACCGGCATGCAGGCGCTGGCAGAGAAGCACGGGCTGCGCGTCGCCAACGTGTTCCACGCGGGCGACGGCAATCTGCACCCGCTGATCCTCTACGATGCGAACAAGCCGGGCGACATCGAGAAGGCGGAGGAGTTCGGCGGCGACATCCTCAAGCTCTGCGTCGAGGTGGGCGGCGTGCTGACCGGCGAGCATGGCGTGGGCGTGGAGAAGCGCGACCTCATGGGCACCATGTTCGACGAGACCGACCTCAAGCAGCAGCAGCGGCTGAAGTGCGCCTTCGACCCGACCCAGCGGCTCAATCCGGGCAAGGTGTTCCCGACGCTGCACCGCTGTGCGGAACTTGGCCACATGCACGTCCACCGCGGGCAGGTGCCGTTCCCGCACCTGCCGCGCTTCTGAAGCGGAGGCGCGGTCATGAATCCGGCCGGACAGACGCTCTTCCCTGCGGACGAGGCGCAGCTTGCCGAGGCCGTCGCAGCCGCCGTCGCGGGCGAGACGCCGGTTGCCGTTGCGGGTGGGGGCACGCGCTCGGGCCTCGGCCGGCCCGTGGAGGCAGGCGCCCTGATCGACACGCGCGGCATGTCGGGCGTCCTGTTCTACGAGCCGGGAGAGCTTGTGCTGTCCGCGCGTGCGGGCACGCCGCTCTCCGAGATCGTCGCCATGCTCGACGCGGAGGGGCAGGAACTTGCCTGCGAGCCGATGGACTTCGCCGCGCTCTCCGGCCTCGACCCGGCGGAGGCGTCGGGCACGCTGGGCGGCATGGTGGCGGCAGGCGTCGCGGGATCCCGCCGCATCCGGGCCGGTGCGGTGCGCGACCATGTGCTGGGCTTCCGCTGCGTCACAGGGCGGGCGGAACCGATCAAGTCCGGCGGCCGCGTGATGAAGAACGTGACGGGCTACGACCTCTCCAAGCTCGTGACCGCCTCGCACGGAACCTTGTGCGTGCTGACCGAGGTGACCGTGAAGGTGCTGCCGAAGCCGGAGACGCAGGCGACGCTCGTCCTGCACGGCCTCGACGACGCGGCCGCCGTCGCCGCGCTGACGAAGGCGAGCGGGACGCCGCACGAGGGCTCCTCCTTCGCCCATCTGCCGGAGGGGACGAGCCCCGACGGCATCGCGCGCACGGCGATCCGGCTGGAAGGCCCGGAGGTCTCGGTGAGCGCGCGCGTCGCCGACATGATACGCGACGTGGCCGGAAGCGCGGAGACGAGCACGCTCGACGCCGGCGCCTCCGCCACGTTCTGGAACGACCTGCGCGACGGTCTGCCCGTCGTGGCGGGCGAGGGCCAGGTCTGGCGCATCTCGGTCGCGCCCACGGCGGGGCCCCGCGTGATGACCGAGGTCCGCGCGGCGGGCGTCCCGGTGCTGGCGCATGCCTACGACTGGGCGGGCGGCCTGATCTGGCTGCGCGTCGAAGCCGCAGGCGGCGCCCACGCCGATGCGATCCGGGCCGCGGTGGCCGCGGCGGGCGGCGGACACGCGACGCTCTTTCGCGCGGCCGACGAGGTGCGCCGCACGGTTCCCGTGTTCCAGCCGCAGAGCCCTGCGCTCGCCGCGCTGACGGCGCGCGTGAAGCATGCCTTCGACCCGGCCCGCGTGCTCAACCGCGGCCGCATGCGCGAGGACCTGTAGCCCATGCAGACCCACTTCACCCTCGCCCAGCTTGCCGATCCGCAGGTCGCCCGGTCGGAGCAGATCCTGCGCAATTGCGTCCATTGCGGCTTCTGCACAGCGACGTGCCCGACGTTTGCGCTGCTCGGCGACGAACTCGACAGCCCGCGCGGGCGCATCTACCTCATCAAGGAGATGCTGGAGAACGACCGTCCCGCGGACGAGAAGACGGTCATGCACATCGACCGCTGCCTCTCCTGCCTCTCCTGCATGACGACGTGCCCGTCGGGCGTGCACTACATGCATCTTGTCGACCATGCCCGCGCGCATATCGAGAAGACCTACCGACGGCCGCTCATGGACCGGCTGGTGCACACGATGCTGGCGGCCGTCCTGCCGCGCACCGTGCCGTTCCGGTTGGCGCTGTTCGGCGCGCGCCTCGCCCGGCCCTTCGCGGGGCTGATGCCCGCGCGGCTGCGGCCCATGCTGGCGATGGCGCCCGCGCACATCCCGTCGCCCTCGCACGTCGACCGGCCGCAGGTGTTCCGCGCGGAGGGTGAGCGGCGGATGCGCGTCGCCCTGCTCAACGGCTGTGCGCAGAAGACGCTCGACCCCACGATCAACGAGGCGACGGTGCGCCTTCTGACCCGCCACGGGGTCGAGGTCGTGGTGGCCCGGGGCGCGGGCTGCTGCGGCGCGCTGACCCACCACATGGGCAAGGAAGAGGCCTCGCATGCCTCGGCCGTCGCCAACATCGCCGCCTGGTGGCGCGAGGTGGAGGGCGAGGGGCTCGATCACATCGTCATCAATACGAGCGGCTGCGGCACGACCGTGAAGGACTACGGTCACATGCTGCGCACCGACGCCGAATGGGCGGAGAAGGCGAAGCGCATCTCCGAGATGGCGCTCGACATCACCGAACTGATGGCGCGCGTCGGCCTTGCGCCCAGGGCGGGCGCGGTGCCGCGGCTGCGCGTCGCCTATCATTCCGCCTGCTCGATGCAGCACGGCCAGAAGATCACGCGCGCACCGATGGAGCTGCTGGAAAAGGCGGGGTTCGAGGTGACGGGCGTGCCGGAAAGCCATCTCTGCTGTGGCTCGGCCGGCACCTACAACCTCCTGCAGCCGGAGATCGCGGGGCAATTGCGCGCGCGCAAGGTCGCGAACATCGAGAGCGTCTCGCCCGATGTGATCTCGGCAGGCAACATCGGCTGCATGGTGCAGATCGCGGGCGGCACGGGGCTTCCGGTTGTGCACACGGTCCACCTGCTCGACTGGGCGAGCGGCGGCCCTGCGCCGGACGGGCTTGCAGGACTTGGCCCGCGCGCCTGAGCGATACGGCCGCTCCACGTCTGCCCTTGGCGCGCCACGATTCGCGCCTATTCTCATATTCCATGAGAGGGTGGCTGGCGATATTGACGGTTCTTGCCCTGGCGCTGTCGGCGCCGGCGCACGCGCGCCAGACCGATCCGCGCCTCGACAGCCTGTTCGGACGCCTGCAGGTGGTCGAGACCGGTCCGCGCGTCGAGCTTCTGACCCGCGAGATATGGACGGTCTGGACCGAGAGCGGCAGTCCGACGCTCGACCTCCTGATGAAACGGGCCCAGATGGCCGCGAACGCGAAGAAGTTCGAAACGGCCGTCGCGATCCTGGACACGGTCGTGGATATCGACCCCGATTACGCCGAGGGATGGAACCGGCGCGCGACGGTGCATTTCCTCGCCGGCGACTATGCCCGCTCCGCCCTCGACATCGAGAAGGTGCTGGACCTCGAACCCCGCCATTTCGGGGCGCTCTCGGGTCTTGGCCAGATCATGGAGCGGATCGGTCGCCCGGAAGCCGCGCTCGACGCCTATCGCCGCGCGCTCATGGTCAACCCGCACCTGTCGCAGGTGAAGGCGCGCGTCGAGGAGCTTGCGCCCGACGTCGAGGGGCGCGGCATTTGAGAATCTGCCCATGTTCGTGACGATCTTTGCCGCGCTCGCCATTGTCGGCGGCGGTCTGCTGGCGTGGACGGACCACAGCGCGCGCAATGCCAGCG
>JAJLJT010000002.1:0-3268 GCA_033844555.1 Alphaproteobacteria bacterium
CGGCGCCGGCTTCATCGGTTCGCATCTCGTGGAGCGCCTTCTCGAGGCGGGCCATGACGTGCGCGTCCTGGACGATCTGTCGACCGGCAAGCGGGAGAACGTGCCCGCGGGTGTCGAACTGGTCACCGGCTGCGTCAGCGACGCGGAAACCGTCGCCGCGGCCATGGCGGACATGGACGGCTGCTTCCACCTCGCCGCCATCGCCTCGGTCGCCCGCTGCAACGAGGACTGGCAGTTCTCCCACCGGGTCAACCTCGGCGGCGGGATCAATGTCTACGAGGCCGCATCCGCGCTGAGCGGCGGCCCCGTGCCCGTGGTCTATGCCTCCAGCGCGGCGATCTACGGCGACACCGACCAGCTTCCCATCGCCGAAGAGACGACGCCTCGGCCCCAGACGCCCTATGGCGCGGACAAGCTGGGGCTGGAGCATCAGGCCCGCGCCCATGCCCATGTGCGGGGCATGTCCTCGATCGGCCTGCGCTTCTTCAATGTCTACGGGCCGCGCCAGGACCCGTCCTCGCCCTATTCCGGCGTGATCGCGCGCTTTGCGGACCTTCTGTCGGCGGGCCGGGCCATCACGATCTACGGCAGCGGCGAGCAGACGCGTGACTTCGTCTATGTGGGCGACGTGGTGACCGCCTGCGTGGCGGCCATGACCTCGCTGAAGGCGCGCCCCGCCGCGCAGCCGCGCGCCGACGTCTACAACGTCTGTACCGGCCGCACGACCAGCGTGCTGCAGCTTGCCCAGACGCTGGGCGCGCTTCTCGGCGTGAACTCGCGCCCCCAGCACGGACCCGCCCGCCCCGGCGACATCTTCGCCTCCTACGGCGATCCGGCGGAACTGGCCCGCGCGCTCGGCGTGACCGCGGAGGTCGAGTTGAAGGACGGCCTCGCCCGCCTGCTCGACTGGTCGGGCCAGCGGCCGGTCGTCACAGATACCACTGATACTCCAAGGGCGAGACGAACGTCCTGAACTTCTCCAGTTCCAGCCGCTTGGTCTCCAGGTAGAGCGACAGGTACCCCTCCGGCAGGTAGCCGCGCAGGATCTCGTCCGCACCCGCCACGTCGAGCGCCGCATCGATGGTGCCCGGCAGGCTCGGGTCGTGCCGTTCGCTCGCATTGCCCGCGGTCGCCTGTCCCGGGTCGATCCGGTTCGTGACGCCGTGGTGCACGCCCGCGAGAAGCGCCGCGAGCGCAAGATAGGGATTGGCTTCCGCGCCTGCGACCCGGTGTTCCAGGCGGCGGGCGTGCGCCGGGCCCGCGGGCACGCGCACCGCGACCGAGCGGTTGTTGTAGCCCCAGCACGGGGCCATCGGCACGAACAGGTTGGGCTGGAAGCGTCGGTAGGCGTTCCGGTTCGCCGCAAAGACCGCCATGGACGCGGGCATCAGCGCCAGGCACCCGCCGATCGCGTGGCGCAGCAGGTCCGAACCCTCGCGCCCGCCGTTGTCGAAGACGTTGCGGCCGCTCCCGTCGCCAAGGCTCAGGTGCAGGTGCAGGCCGCTGCCCGCCTCCGCAGGGAAGGGCTTCGACATGAAGGTGCAGTCGTAGCCGTGCGCGTCCGCGACGTTCGTCACCAGGTGACGCAGCAAGGCCGCATCGTCTGCCGCCTCCACGGGATCGTCGACGTGTCGCAGGTTGATCTCGAACTGGCCCGGCGCGAACTCCGACGTGGCGACCGTCGCCGGGATGCCCTGAAGCTGCGCCATCCGGTCGACGTCGGTCACGAAGGCCGAGAAATTGTCGAGCGAGCGCATGTCATAGACCGACCGGCGCGTCTCCGGCCGGTTGGAACCCGGCGCGCGCGGCGGCCGAGGGGAGCCGTCGGCGTTCCGCTCCCGGTCGATCAGAAAGAATTCGAGTTCCAGCGCGCAGACCGGCGTGAAGCCCGTCTCCGCAAACCGCTCCGCCACATGGGCCAGAACCGCGCGCGGTTCGATCACCGGCGGGGTCTTGTCCTCGAACTCCATCAGCACCTGGCCGACCACCGGCTCCTTGCCGTCCCGGCCGTAGAAGCGCGGCGCGAACGTTCCCGCGACCGGCACGGCGGTCACGTCCGGGTCGCCGTCGCGGAAGCCGAAGCCGTCCGGGTCCAGGCTGTCGCCGGTCACGTCGAGGGCGTAGATCGAGCGCGGAATCTGGACCGTCCCCTCCGCCATGTGCCGGGCCTCGTCGACGGTCAGCCGCTTGCCCCGCGCGATGCCGCACAGGTCGATGAAGAGGGCGTCGATAAAGCGCATCCCCGGATAGGCCGAAAGAAGCGTCTCCAGGTCCTGCGCCGCCTTGAGGCGTTCGCCCCCGTCTGTCTGTCCGCTCCCGTCCATGATCCCTCTATACTCCGTCACCGGTCCGCCACACGGTAATACAGGAACGCGCCGGCGAGGTAGAGCCGCCGCAACTCCGGAAAGGGAAACCGAGGCGCCCCTCCCCGGTAGATCGCCGGGATTGCGCCCCAGCCCTCCTTGCCGAGGGCCAGCGCGCGGGCCAGCGCCCGGCCCGCCCAGACCGCGCTGTTGATGCCGTTTCCGTGATAGCCCATGGCGAAACTCACGCTGTCGTCGCCATCCAGGGTCCCGAGTGCCGGAACCCGGTTCCGCGTCATGCAGATCAGCCCGCGCCAGAAATGCGCTGTCGTGACGCCGGCCCAGTGCGGAAAGATCTCCGCGAACCGCCGTTCCATCCAGGCCCGCATGCGCGCCCCGTCCTCCGCCCGCCCGGTCGTGTCGCCGCGCGCACCGAACAGGAACCGCCCGTCGGGCAGCATCCGGTAGTAGAACAGTAGCGTCCGCGTGCTCCACATCGGGCAGAGCGTACGCCAGTTGTGCGCCGCGCGCAGGTCGGGGCTGAGCGGTTCGGTGACGAGGACATTGGAAATCACCGGCAGGAAGCGTCCCGCCAGCCCGAAGTGCAGCCCCTCGTCCAGAAATCCGTTGACGGCGACGATCACCCGTTTCGCGCGAACGCTGCCTGCGCGGGTGACCAGCACGTGCCCTCCCGCCTCGCGCCGCCACTCCACGACCGCGCTGCGCGGGTAGAGCTGCGCGCCGGCCGCCGCAGCCGCGCCCGCAAGGCCCCGTGCGAGGCGCAGCGGATTGATCCCGAAGCCGCAGTGCACCTTCAGGGCGCCGTGCTGTTCGCGCGCGTCGTAGAACTCCTGGGCGAAGCTCGCCTGCGTATAGAGCGTCGCGCCGATGCCATACTTGCCGTATCCGTCGCATAGCTGGGTCAGAGCCTCGAACCCCTTGCGGTCGTGCGCGACCCCGAACTC
>JAJLJT010000003.1:0-4014 GCA_033844555.1 Alphaproteobacteria bacterium
TCGGCGTCCGACAGGCCGTCGTCGTCTGCCTCCCCGTCGAGGCCCATTTCCTCCGGCGGGGTGAAGCCCGGCGGCGGCTCGGCCGAGAGGAAGCCCGCCTCGCGCAGCTCCTTCGCGCCCGGCAGGTCCTTCAGCGCCTCCAGCCCGAAATGGTCGAGGAAACCTTGCGTCGTCACGAAGGTCACGGGCCGCCCCGGCGTCTGGCGGCGGCGGCCGAGCTTCACCCAGCCGATCTCCACGAGCTGGTCCAGCGTGCCGCGCGCGATGCCGACGCCGCGCACCTCCTCGATCTCGGTCCGGGTGACCGGCTGGTGATAGGCGATGATGGCCAGCGTCTCGATAGCCGCGCGGGACAGCTTGCGCTCCTCCTCCACCTCCTTGCGCATGAGGAAGGCGAGGTCGGGCGCGGTCCGAAAGGCCCAGGCCGTGCCCACCTTGCGCAGGTTCACGCCGCGGTTGGCATAGTCGCGCGACAGCGTCTCCAGCAGGGGCGCGGGGTCGACCCCCTCGGGCAGGCGCTCGGCGATGGCGGTTTCCTCGACCGGGCCGGCGGAGGCGAACACCAGCGCCTCGATCAGCCGCAGGTGGTCGCGCATCGCCGGATCGGCGAGCAGCCCCTTCATCACCGTGCCCTGGGGGCGGTCTTCGGGGCGGTCCTTGGGGCGGTCCGTCTCGTCTGCCATGTCCTCACTCCTTGCGCCGCCGAACCTCCAGCGGCCCGAAGGTTTCCGATTGCCGGAGGTCCAGTTCGCCCTGCCGGACGAGTTCCAGCGTGGCCGCGAAGGTGCCCGCCAGCGCCGAGCGCGAGCGCCCGCCCTGACGCAGTTCCGGCGGCAGGAAGCTTTCCAGATCCGTCCAGTCGCCGATGTGTCCCACCAGCGTGCGCAGGCGGTTGAGCGCGTCGTCCATCGTGTAGACGAAGGGGCGGCGCACCTCGTAGGTCTCGCGGATGTGGCTCGACTTCACCGCGGCATAGGCGCTGAGCAGGTCGAAGAGCGTCGCCGTGTGCGTCGTCGTGCGCGTCACGGTCACCTTCTCCGGGACGCCGCGCGGAAAGACGTCGCGCCCCAGCCGGTCGCGCGCGAACAGCCGCGCCGCGGCCTGGCGCATGGCGTCGAGGCGCTGCAGCCGGAACGCCAGCCGCGCGGCCAGTTCCTCCCCCGACGGCCCGTCCTCCTGCGGTTTCGGCAGCAGCAGGCGGGACTTGAGATAGGCGAGCCACGCGGCCATCACGAGATAGTCGGCCGCCAATTCGATGCGCTTTTCGCGCACCTCGGCCACGAAGGCGAGATACTGCTCGGCAAGCGCGAGGATGGAGATCTGCCGCAGGTCCACCTTCTGCTGGCGGGCGAGCGTCAGCAGAAGGTCGAGCGGGCCCTCGAACCCGTCGATGTCGACGACAAGCGCCTCGCCCTCGTCCCGCGTCTCGATGTCCGCAAGGTCGAACGGCTCGTCATCGTCGCTGCCGGATGCGGGACCACCCTTCGCCATGGCTCAAGGCTTACGCCGGAAGCACGGGCGCAAGCAAGGCATCGCGGCGGGCGAGCAGGTCGCCCCCGTCCGCCGGCGCAGGCCTCCGCACCCGTGCGAGCGCCGCCTCGACGCGGGCAAGCGCCGCACCCGACAGCCGCGGCACGGCGTCGAGCACCTCGGCCATCTCCGCCATTTCTCCGTTGCAATGGAGCGCCACGTCGCACCCCGCCGCAATGGAAGCGGCCGCCCGCCCGCCGAGCGTTCCGGAGAGCGCCTTCATCGAGAGATCGTCGGAAAGGATCGCACCCCCGATCCCGATTTCGCCGCGCATCACGCCTTCCACGACCGCGCGCGAGAGCGTCGCAGGCCGCTCGGCATCGAGCGCGGTGTAGACCACGTGCGCCGTCATGGCGAAGGGCGCGTCTGCGAGCGCGCGGAAGGGTGCGAAGTCGCGCGCGAGCGCGGCGCGGTCCGCCTCCACGACCGGCAGTTCCTCGTGGCTGTCGGCGCGCGCCCGGCCATGCCCCGGCACATGCTTGATCACGGGAAGGACGCCGCCTGACATCAGCCCGTCCATCACCGCCCGGCCGAGCGCGATCACCACGTCCGGATCGCCCGAAAAGGCCCGGTCGCCGACGATGTCATGCGCCTCGGGATCGCGCACGTCGATCATGGGCGCGCAATTGACCGTGATGCCGAGGGGCGCAAGCTCCGCCGCCTGCAGCGCGGCGTTGAGCCAGGCCGCCTCGCACGCGGCGTCGGGGTCGGACTCGTAGAGCGTCCCGAACACCGCAGCCGGGGGATAGTCGCGCCAGTGCGGCGGACGCAGCCGCTGCACCCGCCCGCCCTCCTGGTCGATCAGCACGGGTGCATCGGCGCGCCCCACGGTCTCGCGGAAGTCCGCGGCCAGTGCGCGGACCTGCGCCGGGTCCGTGCAGTTGCGGCGGAAGAGAATGAGGCCAAGCGGATCGGACGCGCGGAACAGCGCGCGCTCCTCCGCGCTCAAGCCCTCCCCCAGGCACCCGACAATGGCGGCGCGCGGCCCCGTCGTCTCCGAGGTCACGCGCGCGTCACTTCGTGGCGACGATGCAGGGTTGCCCGCGCTCGTCCAGAAGCTTGCAGAGATTGGCCGCGGAGGCGCGATTCTCGAACGGGCCGATCTGCACCCGGTGGAAGACGCCGCGCTGGCCGAGATCCGCCCGCTCGATCGCCGGACGCAGCCCCGCGAGCAGGTCCTTGTGCTTCTGGGCCGCAGCCTGCCACGCCTCCTCCGCCTGCTCGCGCGTGCGGAACGATCCGATCTGGATGCGCGCGCCCGTCAAGGCGGAGGACGGTTGCGGCGTCTGCTGCGCGGGCTGGAGCGCGGCGACCTGCGTCTTCGGCCCGGGCTCACCGGCCGCTGCCGTCTGCGTCTCCGGCTTGGCGGGTGGCGGAGCGGTTGCCGGGTCCGGCGTCCCGGCGACAGGCTGCGCCCCCTCGCCCAGCACGCGCGGCGGTCCGGACGCGCCGGTTTCCACCGTCGTCTGCGCCGCGGGCACATCCTGCTCAACCACCCGGGTGGTCCCCGAGGGGGGCACGGACGCATCCGGGGTCTTCGGCGCTGCCTGCGTTGACGCAGCAGGCGGCGTCTCAGCCGGGGCGGCCTGCCCCGCGCGCTCACCGGCGATGCGGGAAGCAACCTTGTCCGCCGCCGTCGCCGCCGTCGCCGCCGTATCGTCCGTTGCCTTCGGCGTGTCCGCGACGGCCGCACCTTCCGGCGCGCTGGCTTCCGGCACATCGCGCTTCAGCAGATCTTCCATGGAAAGCCCGGCGGCCTTGGTTTCCTCTCCGGCCGGAGCGGCGGCTCCCGACGCGGTCTCCTCGCCCGCTGGCTGCGCGCCCTCGGCCGGCTGCGGCATCCCCGCGGCAGTTTCGGTCCCCGCGCCGCCGTCGATCACGCGCGGGCTGCCGCTCGCGGCCTCCGGCAGCGCCGGCTCCTCGACGGGTGGCATGAGCTGCTCGACCACGGGCCGCATCTCTCCGGAGATGCGGTCGTAGACGCCGATGTTCTGATGCGGGAAGGTCTCGCCCCCCGGGTTCTCCGGTGCGACCTTCAGGGGCCCCGCGTCGGCACGAATGACCGGCAGATCCCCCACCCCGCCCTCGCGCGCGCCGAGGTTGTAGCTGAGCGCGATGACCGCGCCAAAGAGGAACAGCGACAGGAACGCGCCGCCCGCCCAGACCAGCGCGCGCCTCGGCCGCCCGCCATCGTCGATCGCAACCGCCATACGTCCTCTCACCCTCTCCGGCGCGGACGAAGGCTGCCCGCGCGGTCCCTCAGCGCATGTCCTCCACCGGCGTGACGCCCATGAGGCCAAGCCCCGCCGAAAGAACGACCGCCACCGCCCGAATCAGTGCGAGCCGGGCAAGCGTCAGCGGCAGCTTATCAGACAGGATGAAGCGCAACGAGGTTTCCTCCTTGCCCCGGTTCCAGTGGGCGTGGAACGCGGCGGCGAGGTCTTCCAGGTAGAAGGCGATGCGGTGCGGCTCGTGCGCGCGGGC
>JAJLJT010000004.1:0-13312 GCA_033844555.1 Alphaproteobacteria bacterium
GTCCAGAAGGCGCGCGCGCTGCCTGCGCCGGTCCTTGGCTGGTTCATCCCGCTCTCACGACGCGGCGCCGAACCGCCGCTCCCGCCGCTGAAACTCGAAAAGGGCAGCCTCGAACTCCTCCCGCCCGAAGTCGGGCCAGAGCGTGTCGATGAACACGAGTTCGGCATAGGCGGCCTGCCAGAGCAGGAAGTTCGACAACCGCTTCTCCCCGCTGGTGCGGATCACGAGGTCGGGATCGGGGATGCCCGCGGTCTCGAGATAGGCGTCGATCCGCTCAGGCGTCATCGCGCACGGTGAAAGGGTGCCTGCCGCGATGTCGCTCGCCGCGCGGGCGACCGCGCGAGTCAGCTCCGCCTTCGATCCATAATTGAGCGCCAGAACGAGCGTCAGACCGGTATTCCCCGCTGTCTGCGCCTCGGCATTCTCCATCAGGCTGACAATATCAGCCGCCAGAGCGGAACGGTCACCGATGAATTGGACCCGCACGTTCTTGCGGTGCAGTTCCGCCAATTCCTGCCGGATATAGCGGCGCAGCAGATCCATGAGGATCTGTACCTCGTCCGCAGGGCGCTTCCAGTTCTCCGAGGAGAAGGCATAGAGGGTCAGATACTCAACCCCAAGTTCGCCAGCAACCTCCACCGTCCGGCGCACGGCATCCACACCCTTCTGGTGCCCGTAGGTCCGCGGCATGTGCCGCGCCTGCGCCCAGCGTCCGTTCCCGTCCATGATGATGGCGACGTGCCGGGGGCGGGGTGCGTCGGTCTTCAGCGCCTCGGCAGTCAGCATTCGGAAACTCCGGCGGGAATCGCGACAGCGGCCTTCAGACCTGCATGATCTCTTTTTCCTTGTGCGACAGGCTCTCGTCAATCTTTCCGATTGTCCTGTCGGTCATGGACTGAACCTCATCGGCGAGTCGCTTCTGCTCGTCCTGGCCGATCTCGCCGTCCTTCTCAAGTTTCTTCAGCGTGTCCATGCCATCGCGGCGCACGTTGCGCACGGCGATACGGGCCTGTTCGGCGTACTTCGCTGCCACCTTCGTCAGTTCCCGGCGGCGTTCCTCGTTCAGCTCCGGAATCGGAATGCGAATCAGGGTGCCGTCGGGCATGGGGTTGAGGCCGAGGCCCGCATTGCGGATCGCCTTGTCGACCGCCGAGACCATGCTCTTGTCCCAGACCTGAACCGCGAGCATCCGCGGCTCCGGTACGGTGATCGTCCCCACCTGCGTGATCGGCATCGAGGTGCCGTAGGCATCGACCATCACGGGCTCGAGCAGGCTGGCGGACGCGCGCCCCGTGCGAAGGCCGGCGAACTCCGACTGAAGCGTCGAGAGCGCGCCATCCATGCGCCGCTCGAGGTCTTTCCTGTTGAACTGGCCGCTCATCGCCGCACCCTCCCCGTTCCTCTTGCTTCAGCCGGTCGCGCCCGTGGCGCGGTCCCTCGCCGCTCAGTCGCTGATCGTCGTGCAGGTCCCCTCGCCCGTCAGGACGCGGGCGAAGGCCCCTTGGGCGTGAATGTTGAACACGATGATGGGCAAGCCGTTCTCGCGGGCAAGCGAAATCGCCGACGCGTCCATGACCTTCAGATCACGTGCGAGCACGTCCATGTAGCTGAGCCGGTCATAGCGCGCCGCCTGTGGATCCTTCTTCGGATCGGCGGAATAGACGCCATCGACCTGGGTTCCCTTGAGCAGCGCGTCGCACCCCATCTCGACGGCGCGCAATGCAGCCGCGGTGTCGGTCGTGAAGAAGGGATTGCCGGTCCCGGCTGCGAATATGACAATCCGCCCCTTTTCCATGTGCCGGATCGCACGCCGGCGGATGTAGGGCTCGCACACGGTGGTCATCGGGATGGCGGAGAGGACCCGGGTCTGCGCGCCGATCCGCTCCAGAGCGTTCTGCATCGCCAGGGCGTTCATCACGGTGGCGAGCATGCCCATATAGTCGGCGCTGGCCCGCTCCATTCCCTGCGCCGCGGCGGACAGTCCCCGGAAGATGTTGCCCCCGCCGATGACAAGGCACACCTCGACGCCAAGGTCCCGGACAGCACGAATGTCGGCAGCGATACGTTCCACGGTGTCGTGGTCGAGGCCATAGGCCTTGTCGCCCATGAGCGCCTCGCCCGACACCTTGAGCAGGACACGCCCGTACGCCGGTTTCGCCGCCATCGGAACGCTCCTTATCCCGCCACAGTCCGTATCGCTACCGTTTGTCCCGTTCGTTGCAGTGCCTCAGCCGCCCGCCGCGGCTGCAACTTCCGAGGCGAAGTCCTGCTCTTCCTTCTCGATGCCCTCGCCGAGCGTGAAGCGCACGAAGGCAACCAGTTCGACCGGGGCGCCGACGTCCTTCGCTGCCGCCTCGACCACCTGACCGACCCGGGACTCCCCATCGATCACGTAGGTCTGCTCGAGAAGGCACACCTCCTCGTAGAACTTGCGCAGCCGCCCCTCGACCATCTTCTCGATGACCGCGTCCGGTTTCCCGGATTCGCGCGCCTGCTCGACCAGGACAGCCCGCTCCCGCTCGATCGCGGCGGCATCGAGGTCGTCCTTCTTGAGCGACATCGGGCTCGTCGCCGCGATGTGCATCGCGATCTGACGGCCCAGCGCCTCCAGCTTGGCCTTGTCGCCGGCAGACTCCAGCGCGACAAGCACGCCGATCTTGCCCATTCCCGGCGCAACCTGGTTGTGCACGTAGCTCGCGACAACGCCGTCGCCAACCTCCAGCGTCGCGACACGGCGCAGCGACATGTTCTCGCCGATCGAGGCGATCATGTTGGTCAGATGATCCTTCACCGACCCGGACGTCCCCGGATAAGCCGCACCGGCGACCGCGTCCAGGCTGCCGTCGGACGCGAGCGCCAGCGTCGCGATCGTGCCGGCCATTTCCTGAAACTTCTCGTTCCGGGCAACGAAGTCCGTCTCGGAGTTGACCTCCACGAGCGCGCCGCGCGTGCCCTCGGTCGCCACGGCGACCAGTCCTTCTGCCGCCACGCGGTCCGCCTTTTTCGCGGCCTTCGCCAGGCCCTTGGTGCGCAGCCAGTCGACCGCCGCCTCCATGTCGCCGGCGGTCTCGGTCAACGCCTTCTTGCAGTCCATCATGCCTGCGCCGGTCTTCTCGCGCAGTTCCTTGACGAGGCTTGCGGTGATCTCAGCCATGATCGTCCGAGGTCCTCTGTTCCATGTGTTTCGGTTGATGCGAACCGTCACGGGCGCGCGGATACCGGGATCCTGGGCGACACCCGTGACGGCACCATGTCGCGTCAGTTCGCTGCCGAAGCCTCTTCACCGCCTTCGGCGGGTGCGGCCGGAAGCTCCTCGACCGCGGGATTCTCCTGCTCGCCCAGGTCGACGCCCTCCTCGCCCTGGCTCAGCATGATGCCATCCAGGACGGCGCGCGCCATCAGGTCGCAATAAAGGCCGATCGCGCGGGTCGCGTCGTCGTTGCCGGGGATCGGAAAGGTGATGTCGGTCGGATCGGAATTGGAGTCGAGCACACCAATCACCGGGATGTTCAGCTTCTTGGCTTCCTGAATCGCGATCGCTTCCTTGTTGGTGTCGATCACGAACATCATGGTCGGCAGCCCGCCCATGTCCTTGATGCCGCCCAGAGCACGCTCGAGCTTCTCCTGCTCGCGCGTGAGCTGGAGCATCTCTTTCTTGGTGAAGCCGGTCGCTCCGCCGGAGAGCTGCTCTTCAAGCTGACGGAGACGCGAGATCGAGTGCGAGATCGTCTTCCAGTTGGTCAGCGTGCCGCCCAGCCAGCGATGGTTGACGAAGTACTGCGCGCAACGCCGTGCAGCCTCGGCAACCGGATCGGAGGCCTGCCGCTTCGTGCCGACAAAGAGGATGCGCCCGCCGCCGGCGACCGTGTCGCGCGCCGCGACAAGTGCCTGGTGAAGCAGCGGAACCGTCTGCGCCAGATCGATGATGTGAATACCGTTGCGGTCGCCAAACAGATAGGGACCCATGCGCGGGTTCCAGCGGTGCGTCTGGTGGCCGAAGTGTACGCCGGCCTCGAGCAGCTGGCGCATGGTGAAATCGGGAAGTGCCATCGTCGTTATGTCCTTTTCCGGTTATCCACCGCAGGCGAGAACCCCCGAACCACTCGAGAGCACCGGAGGGACCACATCCGGAGAAACCGGACACATGCCCCGTACCTGCGTGCGGGATCGGGGGGCTTATACGCCCCGCCGCCGCCGGATGCAACCATGTGGGCGGCCGGATACCGGCACCGTCCGGCGGCGCATTTGCGGCCTCAGACGTCCTCGACTTCCACGACGCCCGGCACGGCCTTCAGGGCGCCGCGCGTGTAAGGCGTCACCGCGTACCCCCCCGGCAGGTCGATCTCCACCTCGCGGGCGCAATCGTCAAGCATCAGGACAAGGCTGATGCGTCCTCGCCCGGGCGAGGGCAACCGCGACTTCAGGTGCTCCAACGGATCGCGGTCGCGCAGGAACACGCGCAGGCCCGCGGCATCGTTGGCGAGGATGTCGTCGATTGCGCGCACGCGCAGCACCCTCAGCCGGACCTGCTCGCCCTCGACCTCGGTGTCTGCAGAAATGACGACGGATTTCCCAACCTCCAGAAGTTCCCGCGTGTCGCGCAGCATCTCCGAGAAGACAGCGATCTCGTAGACGCCCGAGGGATCGGAAAGCTGCACGAACGCGAACTTGTTGCCGCGCGCCGAGCGCCGCTCCTGCCGTCCGATCACGGTGCCGGCCACCGTCACGCGGCCCGCCCCCTGTGCTGCACGGCGAAGTATCTCCGCATAGGGCAGCACGCGCGCGCGCGCCAGCGCACGCTGATAGTCGTCGAGCGGGTGTGCCGAAAGATAGAAGCCGATCGCCGCAAACTCTTCCGCCAGCCGATCGAGCGGCAGCCAGTCCGGCCGCGAGTCGAGACGCAGGCGCGTCGCGTCCTCGTCCCCCCCGAAGAGGCTGTCCTGGTTGCTCACCCGTTCCTCCGCAGCGCGCTGCGCCTCCCCCATCAACTTGTCGGCGGAATGGAACAGCCGGGCCCTGTTCCCTTCGAGACTGTCGAGCGCGCCCGCGCGAATGAGGTTCTCCAGCGCACGCTTGTTGATGAGCCGTGGATCGAGCCTGCGCGCGAAATCCTCGACGCTCCGAAACTGGCCATTGCCGCGCCGCTGATCGACGAGGGCCTGCATCGCGCTCGCGCCCACATTCTTGATGGCCCCGAGCGCATAGCGGACCGCCCCGTCCTGCGGGACGAACTCCACCTCGGAATGGTTCACGTCCGGCGGCAGGACCGGGATCGAAAGCCGGTCCAGTTCCTGCTTGAACAGGTTGAGCTTGTCTGTATTGCCCATGTCGAGGGTCATCAGCGCCGCCATGAACTCCACCGGGTAGTTCGCCTTCAGGTAGGCGGTATGGTAGGCAACCAGCGCATAGGCGGCCGCGTGGCTCTTGTTGAAGCCGTAACCTGCGAACTTCGCGACGAGATCGAAGATGCCATCGGCCTGGCCGCGGTCGACGCCGAGATCGACGGCACCGGAGACGAAGCGCGCCTTCTGCTTGTCCATTTCCTCCTTGATCTTCTTGCCCATGGCGCGGCGCAGAAGATCTGCCTCCCCCAGGGAGTAGCCCGACAGGACCTGGGCGATCTGCATCACCTGTTCCTGGTAGATGATGACGCCGTAGGTTTCCTTCAGGATCGGCTCGAGCTTCGGGTGGAGATAGTCCGGCTCCTCATCGCCCTGCTTGCAGGCAATGTACTTGGGAATGTTGTCCATCGGGCCCGGGCGGTAGAGAGCGACGAGCGCGATGATGTCCTCGATGCAGTCGGGCTTCAGCCGGCGCAGCGCATCCCGCATGCCCGAGCTTTCCAGCTGGAACACGCCGGTGGACTCCCCTCGCGCGAGCATCGCGTAGCTCTCCGGGTCGTCCAGGGGAATGGTCTCGAGATCGATGACGATCCCGCGCCGCTTGAGCAGTTCCAGCGCCTTGGCAAGCACCGTGAGGGTCTTGAGGCCGAGGAAGTCGAACTTCACGAGGCCAGCCGGCTCCACCCACTTCATGTTGAACTGGGTGACGGGCATGTCGGAACGCGGGTCGCGGTAGAGCGGCACAAGCTCGCTGAGCGGACGGTCGCCGATCACGACGCCCGCGGCATGGGTCGAGGCGTGCCGGTACAGCCCTTCGAGCTTCATGGCATAGTCGACCATGCGCTTGACCTGCGGATCCTCCCGCTGGGCTTCGCGCAGGCGCTCCTCGCCGTCGACGGCTTCCTTGAGGGTCACCGGGTTGGCCGGGTTGTTGGGCACGAGCTTGCAGAGCCGGTCCACCTGGCCATAGGGCAATTGCAGCACGCGCCCGACGTCGCGCAGGACCGCGCGCGCCTGCAACTTTCCGAAGGTGATGATCTGGGCGACGCGGTCGTGGCCGTACTTGCCCTGAACATAGCGGATCACCTCGTCCCGGCGATCCTGGCAGAAGTCGATGTCGAAGTCCGGCATCGAGACGCGCTCGGGGTTCAGGAAGCGTTCGAACAGCAGACCGAACCGCAAGGGGTCGAGGTCCGTGATCGTCAGCGCCCACGCCACCACCGAACCGGCGCCCGAGCCGCGGCCCGGCCCGACGGGAATGCCGTGCGCCTTCGCCCATTTGATGAAGTCCGAAACGATGAGGAAATAGCCCGGGAACCCCATGCGCGTGATGATGTCGAGCTCGAACGCGAGGCGGTTGTCGTACTCCACCCTCGGGGCCGCGGGCGTCACGGTCGACAGCCGTCGCTCCAACCCTTCACGGGCCTGGCGGGCAAGCTCCGCCCCCTCGTCCAGCCCCGCATCGCTCTCGAAGCTGGGCAGGATGGGCTTGTGGGTGCGCGGGCGGAAGGCGCAGCGCCGCGCAATCTCCACCGTATTCGCAATCGCTTCCGGCAAATCGTCGAAAGCAGCCGCCATCTCCGCCGGGGTGCGGAAATGATGCTGCGGCGTCAGCCGCCGCCGGTCGCTCTCGACCACATAACTGCCGTCGGCGATGCAGATGAGCGCGTCATGCGCCTCGTAAAGGCCCGCGTCCGGGAAATAGACATCGTTGGTCGCCACCAGCGGCAGGCCGTGCTCATAGGCCCGGGTAACGAAGAAATCTTCCGCCGCCACCTCCTCCGGCATGCCGTGCCGCTGCAATTCGACATAAAGCCGGTCGGGGAACGCACGCGCAAGCCGAAGCAGCAGCGCCTCCGCCGGCCCCTCGCCGCCGTGCCGCAGGGCATGGCCGACCGGCCCGAACGGCCCGCCGGTCAGCGCGATCAGGCCATCCGCGTGCGCTTCCAGCCGCTCGATACCGACCGAGGGCCCCAAACCGGAGCCCGCGTCCATATAGGCGGCCTCCATGAGCGCCAGCAGGTTGCGATAGCCCACGGCGTTCTGGACGAAGAGCGCCAGTTCCCGCGACTCGCCATGGCGAACTGCGCGCCGGTCCTCCTCGACGCCCGCGTCGAGCGTCAGGGAGCAGCCGATGACGGGCTGCACCCCCTCCCCGCTCAGCGTCTCCGAGATCTCCAGCGCGCCGAAGAGATTGTTTCGGTCCGTCACGCCGACCGCAGGCATGCCATGCGCCTTGCACAGCCCCGGCAGCTTCTTCACCGGGATCGCGCCCTCCAGAAGCGAATAGGCCGTGCGAACCCGCAGGTGAATGAAGCCGTTCGTCACGTCCCTTGCCTCCCCTCAGGCGAATTCATGCGGCCGAGTGCTAGCCCGCGCCGAGGACCGCCCCCCACATCGAAGCTACCCAAACCAGGGACGCAATGGCCAGAACCCCGACGATATCTCCTGCTCGCGGCCCCCGGTTCACCTGATCGCGCTGCATGACACGCCCTCCGTTCCTCTTGTGTTCTATGGAACACTAAGAGAACACACGATCCGCGTCAAGCGTCACCGATCTTCAGGCGGCCGGAACGATTCGGCCGGCAGACAGGGTCACCGCCCGGTCCATCTGGCGGGCGAGCGCATGGTTGTGCGTAGCGATCAGGGCGCCCAGGCCCTCCTCGCGCGCAAGGCGCACAAGTTCCGCGAACACCCTGTCGGATGTCTTCGGGTCGAGGTTTCCCGTCGGCTCGTCGCCCAGAAGAAGGGCCGGCCGGTTGGCGATGGCACGGGCGATGGCGACACGCTGTTGCTCCCCGCCCGATAGCTCCGCCGGCCGGTGCGTGAGCCGTGCCTCGAGCCCCAATGCGGTCAGCAGGGAGATGGCGCGCGCCTCCGCCTCCTCCTCCGCCTTGCCCGCCAGGCGCAGCGGCATCATGGCGTTCTCAAGCGCCGTGAACTCCGGCAGGAGATGATGGAACTGGTAGATGAAACCGATGCGGTCCCGGCGCAGAGCCGTGCGCTCCCGATCGGACAGGTGCGTTGCGTCCTCGCCCGCGATGCGAACCTCGCCCGCGTCGGGGCTTTCGAGCAGCCCGGCAATGTGCAGCAGCGTCGACTTGCCCGAGCCCGAGGGACCGACGAGCGCCACAAGCTCGCCCGCCCGGATGTCGAGATCGGCCCCGCGCAGCACCTCCAGCCGCGCCTCGCCCGAGCGGTAGCCGCGCGCGATGCCGCGCAGGCTGAGGACCGGGTTATTCATAGCGCAACGCCTCGACCGGATCGAGGCGGGCCGCCCGCCAGGAGGGATAGAGCGTGGCCAGGAAGGACAGCGACAGCGCCATGAGAAGCACGCTGAGCACATCGCCCGCCACCAGTTCCGCCGGCATGCGCGCGAGGAAATAGATCGTCGGATCGAACAGCGTCACGCCGAGCAGCCGCGAGATGGCCTGCCGGATCTCCTCGATGTTCCAGCAGAACAGCACGCCGATGACGAGGCCCGCCAGCGTGCCCACGACGCCGATGGCCGCGCCCGCGATGAAGAAGACGCGCATCACCGCGCCGCGCGTCGCCCCCATGGTGCGCAGGATGGCGATGTCGTGCCCCTTGTCCTTCACCAGCATGATGAGGCCCGCGATGATGTTCAGCGCGGCCACGAGGATGATCAGGCTGAGGATCAGGAACATCACGTTCCGCTCGACCGCGAGGGCTGCGAAGAAGCTTGCGTTCGCCTCCTTCCAGGTGGTGACACCCGCATTGCCCCCGATCGCGTCGTAGACGGCGGGCATGTAGCGTTCGACCTGGTCGGGATTGTCGACCATCAACTCGACGCCGGTGACCTGGCCCGCCGCCTGGAAATAGACCTGCGCGGGCCCGAGTCCCATGAACACGAGACTGCCGTCGTACTCCGACATGCCCATCTCGAAGATGGCGGCGACGGGATAGCCCTTCACGCGCGGCGCGGTCCCGAACGCCGTCTGGCGGCCCTGCGGCGAGATCAGCGTCAGGGTGGAGCCCACACGCAGGCCGAGCCGCTGCGCCAGACGGGAGCCCACGGCAACACCGCCCTCCCCGAGGCCCTCGAGACTGCCAGCCAGCACATTGCCAGCGACGAGGTCCAGGCGGGCGAGACTGTCCTGCGGCATGGCGCGCACAAGGACGCCGCTGTTGACCCCGTTGGCCGAGGCCATGACCTGCCCCTCGACGATGGGGGTCGCGGACACGATGCCGTCGAGGCGCGAGAGCCGCTCCGCCAGCGTCTCGTAGTCGTCGATCCGTCCGCCGTAGACCGACACCATGGCATGCCCGTTCACGCCGAGGATGCGCTGAACGAGTTCGATCCGGAAGCCGTTCATCACGGCCATGACGATGATGAGCGTGGCCACCCCGAGCATGATCCCGAGGAAGGAGAACCCGGCGATGACGGAGATGAAGCCGTCGCGCCGGCGCGAGCGCAGGTAGCGCAGCGCAAGCTGCCACTCCAGCGCGCCGAAGGGACGGCTTGCGCTCACGCCGAAAGCCGCGCGATGGCGGCCTCGAGCGTCATTTCCTCCGCCTGGCCGGTCTTGCGGTTCTTCAGTTCGACGACGCCGGCGGCCAGGCCCTTCGGCCCGACGACGAGTTGCCAGGGCAGGCCGATCAGGTCCATGACCGCGAACTTGGCGCCCGCCCGCTCCGCCTCGTCGTTGTAGAGCACCTCGACGCCTGCGTTTCCAAGCTGGGCGTAGGCCTGCTCGCACGCAGCGTCCACCGCGGCGTCCCCCTGCTTCAGGTTGACGAGGCCCACCTTGAACGGGGCCACCGGCTCCGGCCAGATAATGCCGCGCTCGTCGTGGCTCGCCTCGATGATGCCGCCGACGAGACGCGACACACCGATTCCGTAGGAGCCCATCTCCACCGGCACGGGCTTGCCGTCGGGGCCCTGCACGCTTGCCCCCATCGGCTCGGAATACTTGGTGCCGAAATAGAAGATGTGCCCGACCTCGATGCCGCGGCCCGCGACGCGGCGCGCTTCCGGCACGGCGGCGAAGGCGGCTTCGTCGTGCATCTCGTCGGTTGCGGCGTAGTTCGCGGTGAAGCCGTCGATGGCCTTCTGCAGACCGGCCACGTCGTCATAGTCGACGCCCGAGGCCATCCAGTCCATCTCCAGATAGGCGCGGTCGAAATAGACCTGGCTCTCGCCCGTCTCCGCCAGGATCAGGAACTCGTGGCTCATGTCGCCGCCGATGGGTCCGCTTTCCGCGCGCATCGGCACCGCCGTCAGCCCCATGCGCTGGAAGGAGCGCAGATAGGCGAGGAACTGCCGGTTGTAGGTGTGGCGCGCTGCCTCCTTCGACACGTCGAAGGAATAGGCGTCCTTCATCAGGAACTCGCGGCCCCGCATCACGCCGAAGCGGGGGCGCACCTCGTCGCGGAACTTCCACTGGATGTGATAGAGGTACTTCGGCAACTCCCGGTAGGTGACCGACGCGGCGCGGAAGATGTCGGTGATCATCTCCTCGTTCGTGGGGCCGTAGAGCATGTCGCGGTCGTGCCGGTCGGTGATGCGCAGCATCTCCTTGCCGTAGTCGTCGTACCGGCCGGACTTGCGCCAGAGGTCCGCGGGCTGGATCGTCGGCATCAGCATTTCGACCCACCCGGCGCGGTCCTGCTCCTCCCGCACGATCTGCTCGATCTTCTTCAGGACGGCGTGGCCGAGGGGCAGCCAGGAATAGATGCCCGCCGCCTCCTGCCGGACCATGCCGGCACGCAGCATGTAGCGGTGCGAGGCGATCTGCGCCTCGGCCGGGGTTTCCTTCAACGTGGGCAGGAAATAGCGCGTGAGTCGCATGGAATGGGACTGTCCCTTGGAAAATCGATGTCCGCCGGCGTTCTTATGGCATGGGCCGCACGAAGGCAATGCGACGCCAACGCGCCGGCATCGGGCCGCGGGCAGACACAGCCGCGTCAGGTTTGATCATGACCCGGCAGATGGGGATGCGGGCACCAAAATGACAGCTGACAGCTCCGTCACGAAATGATAGTTTCTCGCCCGCTGAGAGCACGCGACGAGATGGGTGGCCTCAGTCTAGGGAAGATCGCCGGGGACAAACAACAAGCAACCGGCAGCCGGTGGATTTCGGACGCGCGCGGGCCTTCGGGCGGCTACCGCGCGCGTTTCGTGTTTCGGTGCGTGCGCAAGCCGGTCTCCGGCTCTATGTGCCGCCAGACCCGGCCGAGGGGTCAAAGCCCGGAATCGAGTCGAGCGTCAGGATCCCCGCCGTGGTGAGCCAGGCATAAAGCCCCCAGACGACGAGCGCGATCAGCGTGGTCGCGATGGCCTTGCGCAGCATGTGCGCGGCGACGGGCGCGCCGGGCTCGGTCCCGTCCTCCACCGTGCCGTGCTCATGCTGGCTGCGCACCCCCCAGGGCAGCACGGCGAACAGCACGACCCACCAGATGATGGCGAAGGAGACGATGCCTTCGACGATGGACATGGGCGGCTCCGGCTCTCCTTGCGCGTCCGTCAGACCTGCTCGATCTCGACGAGCGTGCCGCAGAAGTCCTTCGGATGCAGGAACAGGACAGGCTTGCCGTGCGCCCCGATCTTCGGCTCGCCGTCGCCGAGGACGCGTGCGCCCTCCGCCTTCAGCCGGTCGCGGGCGGCATAGATGTCCTCCACCTCGTAGCAGACATGGTGCATGCCGCCGGAGGGGTTCTTCTCGAGAAACTTCGCGATGGGGGAGTTGTCGCCCAGCGGCTCCAGCAGTTCGATCTTGGTGTTCGGCAATTCCACGAACACCGTGGTCACGCCATGGTCCGGCTGCGGCGTCGCCTCCGACACCGTTGCGCCGAGCGCGCCGCGATAGACGGCGGCGGCCGCCGCGACATTGGGAACGGCGATGGCGACGTGGTTGAGCTTCCCGATCATCCCGTGTGGTCCTCTCGAATGCCGTTGAGGGTCTTGGTTCTCATATAGGTCAGGCAGTGCGGCCGTGCAGGCGGGCGCGCGCCCGATCCTGTTCGATCAGCGGCAGGAGGCGATGCATCTCCGGCCCTGCCTCGCGCCCCGTCAGCGCCTTGCGCAGCGGCAGGAACAGCGCCTTGCCCTTGCGGCCGGTCTTCGCCTTGAGCGCGCCCGTCAGCGCGCCCCACGTCTCCTGGTCCCAAGGGGTTTCCGGCAGCAGACTCGCGGCGAGCGCCAGGAACTCCCGGTCCTCCTCCGCGATCTGCGGGGTGACGGGCTCGTTCACCACCGCCCACCAGTCGAGCACGCCGTCGATGCGGGTGATGTTCTCCCGCACCGTCTCCCAGAAGGCGACGCCGCCGAGCACGCCCATCCGCTCCAGCCGCTCCGCCACCTCGGCATAAGGCGTCTCGGACAGGAGTTTCGCATTGAGCGCCTCAAGTTCCCGCATGTCGAAGCGGGCCGGCGCGCGGCCGATCTTGCCGATGTCGAACTCCGCGATCAGCGTCGCGAGGTCGCCCCGCACCTCGACCGCGTCGGACGTGCCGAGCTTTGCGAGCAGCGACAGCAGAGCCATCGGCTCCACCCCTTCCTCCCGCATGGAGGCGATGGAGAGCGAGCCCAGGCGCTTCGACAGCGGGCCGCCGTCGGCGTTCACCAGCAGCGGGTGGTGGCCGAAGGCCGGCGGCTCGGCGCCCAGCGCGCGGAAGATCTGGATCTGCACGCCGGTGTTGGCGACATGGTCCTCGCCCCGGATCACGTGGGTGATCTTCTTGTCCACGTCGTCCACGACGGAGCAGAGCGTGTAGAGATAGGTCCCGTCTGCGCGGATCAGCACCGGGTCCGACAGCGAGGCCGCGTCGATCGTCACATCGCCGCGGATCATGTCGGCCCAGCCCGTCGCTTCCTGGTCGAGCAGGAAGCGCCAGTGCGGGGTGCGCCCCTCCGCCTCGAACGCGGCCTTCTCCTCCGCCGTCAGCTTCAGCGCGGCGCGGTCGTAGACGGGCGGCAGGCCGCGGGCAAGCTGACGCTTGCGCTTGCG
>JAJLJT010000005.1:0-15416 GCA_033844555.1 Alphaproteobacteria bacterium
CAGCGCGTGACGCCGCAGCCCGAGGCGGTGCCCGACGACCTGTTCGACACCGAGGCCGAGGGACGGCGGAAGCGGACCGCCGCGGAATCGGCCATGGAGGCCCTGCGCGACAGGTTCGGCGCGCAGGCGGTGTTCAAGGGACGGGGACTGCCGCAGCGTTGAACGTGCTCAGCATCCGCCGGTGACGCCGGGGACCAGGTCGACAAGCTCCCCATCCACGACGAAATCGCCGTAGTCCATGACAAGCTCGTCCGCGATCCCGTTGTCGTAGAGGGTCAGCGTCACCTCGTACTCCGGGGTCCCGTCCAGCCGCGCCGGATCGTAATAGGCGACCTTGATGCGCCACGCGGGCTGATCGCTGCGCGGGTCGTCCTCGAACGCCTGCGGCGCGCGCCGGGCCAAAAGAAGCGAATCCGACAGCAGCACGAAGCCCTCCGTGCTTTCGTCGAAGACCGTCACCGCATGGGTCCGGGCCCCCGCCGCCAGCGACGCAAGCAGGTCGCGGGTGTGCGCGATCGGGAACAGCACACCCTCCGGCAGGGCGAGGTCGCGCGGCTCCGGCACCTCGATGCGGACGCGGGGGCTTTCCCCCGGCCGGGCCGTGGCCACCCCCTCCTGCCGCTCGACGACGACACCGTTGAAGCGGTTGGCGTGATTGAAGCGATAAAGGGATCCGTCCTTCGCCTCGTAGCTCGAGACGAGAAAATCCGTGACGCGCACCTGGCCGTCGGGATCCGTCACCTCGCTGACGATGCGCTGCTCGTAGGCATAGCCCTCGCAGACATTGTCGAAGGTGATCGCCATGCGTCCCTGCATGGTCGCGATGCCCGCATCCGGCGCGGCGGAGCGGAGGCTAAGCGCATAGAACGCCTTGTGCGAGACCAACTCGGCCGCCTGCGCGGGGAGGCCGCCCGCAAGGCAGGCCAGCATGCCGGCAGCGATCAGGAACAGGCGGGTCATGAGGCGTCCTTTGCAATCTGTTCCGCGCCGGGGCGCGATGCGGGGCCTGCCGCCCAAACGCGGCAGGGCGCTTCTTCTGATAGCACCTCCGGACAGTCCGCGTTAAGCCATGGCGAGCAAACGGGGCGCGCGGACGCTTGCGCGTGGACGCAGCGGTCACGCCTCCTCTAGACTGCGCGCGCGATTTTGACATGCAGGAGGGATGCACATGAGTTCCAGCACCGAAGCGCGCCTGAAGGCCCTCGGGATCACGCTCGGCGAACCGGCCAAGCCCGTCGCCCGCTACGTGCCGTTCGTCACCACGGGCAAGCTCGTGTTCGTCTCGGGCCAGGTGCCGACGGACGCGAACGGCGTGGCGTTCCGCGGCAAGCTGGGCGCCGACTACACGACCGAGCAGGGGATCGAGGCGGCGCGCGCGGCCGGCATCAACATGCTGTCGGTGCTGAAGGCGGCGTGCGGTGGCGACCTCGACCGGGTGGCGCGCGTCGTGCGCCTGTGCGGCTACATCAATGCCGTGCCGGAGTTCGAGCAGCAGCCGCACGTCATGAACGGCTGCTCCAACCTGATGGTCGACGTGTTCGGCGAGGAAAAGGGCCTGCACGCGCGCACGGCGATCGGCGTCGGCTCGCTTCCCTTCAACACGGCGGTCGAGGTCGACGGGATCTTCGAGCTGGTCTGACACCGTCCGTCCCGGACAGGAGCCCCCGCAATGCGCGAACGTGACTGGTTGCGCGCGGTACCGTTCGCGCATCGCGGGCTGCATGGGCCCGTTGGCGACGGGCTGGAGAACAGCCTCGCCGCCGTCCGTGCCGCCGTGCGCGGCGGCTACGGGATCGAGGTCGACGTGCAGCCCTCCGCCGACGGCGTGCCGATGGTGTTTCACGACGCCTCGCTTATGCGCATGACGGGCAGGCGGGGCCGCACCTGGCAGCGCCCGGCCGACGTGCTGGGCGCATTGCGGCTGGGCGAGACGGAGGACACGATCCCCACGCTCGACGCCGTGCTGGCGGAGATCGGGGGCAAGGTGCCCCTGCTGGTGGAGATCAAGCAGGACGCGCCCGACCCCATCGCGCTCTCCGATGCTGTCACCGCGCGGCTCGGCGCCTATGGCGGCCCGGCGGCGGCCATGTCCTTTTCGCCCGCCGTCGTGACCCACCTCGCCCGCACGGCGCCGGACATCGCGCGGGGTTTCGTGTCCTACGACTACAAGAAGGTGCGGCTGCTGACGCTGAAGGAAAAGCAGGCGCGCGCCCGGCTCGACCTGCTCGACGCGGTGCCGGTCGATTTCGTGAGCTATGGCGTGTGGTGCCTGCCCTCCCCCCACGTCGCGCGGCGGCGCGAACAGGGTGTCGTCGTCAACGCCTGGACCGTGCGCACGGCCGAAGACAGGGCCCGTGCGGCAGCGCACGCCGACACCATGACGTTCGAGGGCTTCCTGCCCTGAGCCCCCTTGCCGGCGGCCACGTCCGGCCCAATCTCGGCAAGGCGCAAGGGAGCGAGCATCTGGCATGAGCGAAGAGTTTGTCGCGCGCATCGTCCACGGGATCGCAGAGGTTCCGGCAGAGACCTGGGACCGTTGCGCGGGCGCGGGCAATCCCTTCGTCGCGCACGCCTTCCTCGGCGCGCTGGAAGCCTCCGGCTCGGCGACGCAGGAGACCGGCTGGGCGCCGCACCATGTCGTGGTGGAGGACCAAGGCGGCGCCGTGCAGGGCGCCATGCCCATGTACCTGAAGCCGCACTCTTACGGCGAATATGTCTTCGACTGGGGCTGGGCAGATGCATTCGAGCGGGCGGGCGGGCGCTACTACCCGAAGCTCCAGGTCTCCGTTCCCTTCACCCCGGCGACCGGGCCGCGGCTTCTGGCCGCACCGGGCGCGGACGGCGCGCGCGAGGCGCTTGCGCATGCGGCCATGGCGGCGGCGGAGCAGAACGCCATCTCCTCGGTCCACTGGACCTTCCTGCCGCAAACGGAACAGGCGTTGCTCGCCCGGCTCGGCGCGCTGACGCGGCAGGACCGGCAGTATCACTGGTTCAACCGGGGCTACCGGGACTTCGAAGACTTCCTCGACGCGCTGCGCAGCTCCAAGCGCAAGCAGATCCGCAAGGAACGCGCCCGCGCATTGCAGGGCGGGGTAGAGGTCGTGGCGCTGACCGGCGGCGACATAAGGGAAGAGCACTGGGACGCCTTCTTCGCGGGGTACCTCGAGACGGGCGCGCGCAAGTGGGGCCGTCCCTATCTCACCCGCGCCTTCTTCAGCCTCGTGGGCGAAGCGATGGCCGACCGCATCCTTCTGGTCATGTGCCGCCGGGCCGGGCGCTGGATCGGCGGCGCGCTCAACTTCATCGGCGAGGACGCGCTCTACGGGCGCAATTGGGGCGCCGTGGAGGACCACGAGTTCCTGCACTTCGAAGCCTGTTACTACCAGGCAATCGAGGCGGCCATCGCGCACGGGCTGGCGCGCGTGGAGGCAGGCGCGCAGGGCGAGCACAAGATCGCGCGCGGCTACGAGCCTGTGCTGACCCGGTCGGCCCACGTCATCACGCATCCCGGCCTGCGCGACGCCGTTGCCCGCTATCTTGCGCGCGAACGCCCTGCCGTCGCGGCGGAGGCGGAGATGCTGGCCCGCCTGACCCCCTACCGGCGCGGCGGGGACCCCCGCGCGTGACGCACGCAAATGCTCCGTTCACGATTCGCAGGGTCTAATCGATGCACGCCGACACAGCTCTCCGGGAATGTGCGAAATGAAGGTCTCACGCAGCTGGATACGCAACGGTCTGATCGCCCTGCCCCTCGCCTGCCTGCTGGGTGCAGGCGGGACCGCGCGCGCGATCGAGTGGGAGACGCTGTTCGAGAAGGGCGCCTGGCGCACCGACATCAATATCCATGACGACGGCGCGCTGTCGTGCGAATCGCTGACCCGCAACGACGACGATGTGACCTTCACCTATTTCACGCACGAGGACGGCGAACTGGTGATGCTCCTGCACAGCGACGACTGGCACTTCCCGGCGGCCGGGGAGGATGACGAGTATGTCATCCAGATCGACCGCAACACGCCGTGGAACGTGGAAGGCACCAAGCGCGACCAGTCGATCCGGACGGTGTTCGACCCCGATAGCGACGCCGCCCCGCGCTTCTTCCGCGAAATCTACCGGGGCTCAGTCCTCGTTGTGAGGAACGACCGCGGCCGCGAGATCACGCGGTTTTCGCTGAGCGGCTCGGCGGCGGCCATGCACGCGCACGCCGAGTGCCGGGAGCGTATTCTCGACGCAAGCGTCGAGTCTCCGCGCCTGCCCGCCCGCAGCCGCGACCCGTTCTGAGGGCGGCCGCACAACCCGTCCTCCCCGCGCATGGCGGCCCCGATTTGGGTTTTTCCGCCCGATGCACTATATAAAGGGTCATTCCGGCCGGCGCGCGACGCCGGCCATCGTTTTTTCATTCAAGCGAAGGGAGACCTATGAGCCAGCAAACTGTCGACGTCCTGAACCAACTGATCCACCTCTGCTACGACGCCATGAAGGGCTATGAGGATGCCGCGAACGCGGTGCGCACCGACGCCCTCAACATCTGGCTGGCCGAGCGCGTGAAGACCCGCCGTTCCGCGGCCGAGGATCTCGTGCGCGAGGTCGAGCGCCTGGGCGGCACGCCGGTCAGCGAAGCCGCCGTGAACGCGGGCTTCTTCGCGTCGCTGAAGACCGTGGTGACGGACGGCTGGGACGCCGCGCTGGCCGAGGTCGAGCGGTGCGAGGCTCAGCTGATCGAGGAATTCACCAAGGCGCTGCAACTCGACATCGATGGCGGGTCAAAGGATGTGGTCCGCACGCTGCTCGACCACTTCATGGCCGATCAGGCGCGGGTGTCGCGCTTCTCCAGCGCGGCCTGAGCCGCCGGGCGTTACTGCCTGAACAGACAGGAGAAAGGCCGCCCCGGGAGGGCGGCCTTTTTCATTGCCGGCCCCCTGCCGGCCGGGATCATTCCACCGCGGCGGGAACCTTGGGAACGCCGCTCGTGCCGCGTCCCGCATCGCCCTTCGGACCGCCGCCGCGCCTGCCGCCGCCGGAACCGCCGCCCTTCGGACCCGAGCGCTTCGGCGGCGCCTTGGGCCGCGCGATCTCGTCGGCCTCGGAGAAGCGGAAGACGAGCGCGTCCGCGGCCGCGTCGAGATCGACCGTCACCTGCCCGCCCTTGGCCAGCTTGCCGAACAGCAGCTCCTCGGCCAGCGGCTTCTTGATGTTCTCCTGGATCACACGGCCCAGCGGGCGCGCGCCCATCTGCGGATCGTAGCCCTTGACGCCCAGCCAGTCGCGCGCGGCGTCCGTCAGCTCGATGGTGACGTTGCGGTCCATGAGCTGCGCCTCGAGCTGCATCACGAACTTCTCGACCACCTTGGAGATGACCTCCGGCGAGAGATTGTCGAAGGCCACGACGGCGTCGAGACGGTTGCGGAACTCCGGCGTGAAGGTGCGCTTGATCGCCTCCTCGTCGTCGCCGGTCCGCACGCCCGAGCCGAAACCGATCGCCGGCTTGGCGAGGTCGGAGGCGCCTGCGTTCGTCGTCATGATGATGATGACGTTGCGGAAATCGACCGTCTTGCCGTTGTGGTCCGTCAGCTTCCCGTGGTCCATCACCTGCAGCAGGATGTTGAACAGGTCCGGATGCGCCTTCTCGATCTCGTCGAGCAGGAGGACGCAGTGCGGGTGCTGGTCGATCCCGTCGGTCAGCAGGCCGCCCTGGTCGAACCCGACATAGCCCGGAGGCGCGCCGATCAGGCGGCTGACCGAGTGCCGCTCCATGTACTCCGACATGTCGAAGCGCAGAAGCTCCACGCCGAGCAGCGAGGCCAGCTGGCGCGCCACCTCCGTCTTGCCGACGCCCGTAGGGCCGGAGAAGAGGTAGTTGCCGATGGGCTTCTCGGCATCCCGCAGGCCAGCCCGCGACAGCTTGATCGCGCTGGCGAGCGCGACGATCGCGGCATCCTGGCCGAACACGACCCGCTTGAGCCCCGTCTCCAGATCCTTGAGCACCTCGGAATCCGACTTGGACACGGTCTTCGGCGGGATCCGCGCCATGGTGGCGATGACCGCCTCCACGTCCTTGACGCCGACGCTCTTCTTGCGCCGCGATTCGGGCTGCAGCATCTGCGAGGCGCCCACCTCGTCGATCACGTCGATCGCCTTGTCCGGCAGCTTGCGGTCATGCATGTACTTGGCCGAAAGCTCGACCGCGGCCTTGATCGCATCGGCCGTGTAGCGAACCTTGTGATGCTCCTCGAAATAGGGCTTCAGGCCGCGAAGGATCTTGATGGTGTCCTCGACGGAAGGTTCGTTCACGTCGATCTTCTGGAAGCGGCGCGTGAGCGCGCGGTCCTTCTCGAAGAACTGGCGATACTCCTTGTAGGTCGTCGACCCGATGCAGCGGATCGTGCCCGACTGGAGCGCGGGCTTCAGCAGGTTGGAGGCGTCCATCGCCCCGCCGCTGGTCGCGCCGGCGCCGATCACCGTGTGGATCTCGTCGATGAAGAGGATCGCGCCGGGATAGCCCTCGAGTTCCTTCACGACGGCCTTCAGCCGCTCCTCGAAATCGCCGCGGTAGCGCGTGCCCGCGAGCAGCGAACCCATGTCGAGCGAGAAGATGGTCGCGTCCTTCAGGACCTCGGGCACCTCGCCGTTGACGATGCGGCGCGCGAGCCCTTCGGCGATCGCGGTCTTCCCCACCCCCGGGTCGCCAACATAGAGCGGGTTGTTCTTGCGCCGGCGGCAGAGGATCTGGATGGTCCGGCTGACCTCCGCCTCCCGGCCGATCAGGGGGTCGATACCGCCCTTGCGCGCCTTCTCGTTCAGATTGACGCAATAGGCATCCAACGCTTCGTTCGACGGCTTGGACACGGCTTCCCCCTCGTCCACCTGATCGTCGGCGCCCCGCACCGGACGCGCCTCGGACATGCCGGGGACCTTCGCGATGCCATGGCTGATGTAGTTGACCGCGTCGTAGCGGGTCATGTCCTGCTCCTGCAGGAAGTAGGCGGCATGGCTCTCGCGCTCCGCGAAGATGGCGACGAGCACGTTGGCGCCCGTCACCTCTTCGCGGCCCGAGGACTGCACGTGGATCGCCGCGCGCTGGATCACGCGCTGGAAGCTGGTCGTGGGCTTGGCGTCCTCGTCATCGTGCACGACGAGGTTCGACAACTCCTCGTCGATATAGGTGGTGAGCGTTCCCCGCAGATCCTCGACCTCGACACCGCAGGCGCGCATGACGGCCAGCGCGTCCTGGTCGTCGAGCAGGGCGAGCAGCAGGTGCTCGAGCGTCGCGTATTCGTGCTCCCGCTCGTTGGCGTAGGCCAGCGCGCGGTGCAATGCCTGTTCGAGGCTACGGGAAAATGAGGGCACGTCGCTCGTCCTATTCCTTTTCCATGGTGCACTGTAGAGGATGCTGGTGCTGGCGCGCGAAGTCGAGTACCTGCGCAACCTTCGTTTCAGCGACCTCGTAGGTGAACACGCCGCATACGCCCACGCCGCGGGTATGCACGAGCAGCATGATTGCCGTCGCCTCGTCCCGGCTCTTCTGGAAGAACCGCTCGAGCACGTGAATCACGAATTCCATCGGCGTGTAGTCGTCGTTGAGCAGCAGCACCTTGTAGAGCGAAGGGCGCTTCGTCTTCTCGCGCGTACGGGTCAGCACCCCGGTTCCGGTCCCGCCGGACCCGCCCGTGCCGCCGTTCTCGCCACCCTGGTTCGCCATGTTCCGCATGACGCTCGTCCCAACCGCTCCGTCTTCTGCCACGTCTCTCCACATAGTGTGCGTGTCCATGATTAAAATGGTGCAAGCAAGGCAGCCCGTCCGCAAGCCCCCCTCCGCCGATCGGGGGTCTCCTCGCGGGCGCAGACCGCAAACGAAAGGGCCCGGCCCCGCAATCGGCGGAACCGGGCCCTTCTTTTTTGCGCAAGCTCGCGCGAGGCGCGCGTCAGGCAGCCTTCGTCGCGGTGTTGATCACGTCACCGGCGGCAACCACGCGGGCGTTGATCGGCTCGAACGCTTTCTTGGAGGTGTCGATCATCATGTCGCTCAGCTTCGTCATTTCGGAGACGAAGGTTTCGAAGCTGGTCTTCGTGAAGTCGGCCTGAACGGCCACGAAGTCCTCGACCGACTTGACCGTCGTGAGGTTCTTGGAGATCGCGGCGCTGTCTTCCATGGACTTCTTCGTGAAGGCCATCACCTCGGCGATGATCTCTTCCGACCCCTTCGCGGTCACGTTGGCGCTGGCCATCAGCGCATCGACATTGTCCTTCGCGAAGGCGGACATGTCCTCGAAATTCTTGGATGCGTTCTCGAAGCCCTTCTTGAAGAAGGTGTCGAAGGAGGCGGCGGTGAAGGTGTCCTTGGCCATTGGTCTAGCTCCCGTCAACTGGCATGGGGGAGGCGCCCCAACGATACAGTCGGCGCCTTGTCGGCACTGCCCTGTCCATGCACACCCGGCACCTCGCCGGCATTTTGCAGTGCAGCATCCTTGCCGCTTTATGTACGGATTTGCTGCACTGCGTCAAGGCCATTCCTGCAAGATATCGGCCCCACCTCCACGGCGCGAATCCCCTAAAGGCATCATTAACCATTAGGCTTCAGGCTATTGATGCGCAGGTTTTCTTGACGCGAATCGGTTTCGCAGTGAACCTGAGAGCTGATTCGCAAGAGTTTTTGCGGCGATAGCGAGACGCGAACGCGACGAAGGGCGACAGCCGATGCGAAGGTTCTGGGGGGTGCTGGCAGTGCTGTGCGCGATCCTTGCGGGGGTTGCCGGGCTGCCGCAGGCGGCGCACGCGGAGAAATACGCGAGCATCGTCATGGACGCCGACACCGGCCGTGTGCTGCACGCGAGAAACGCCGACGCCAAGCGCTATCCGGCGTCCCTGACCAAGATGATGACCCTCTATCTGCTGTTCGAGGCGCTGCAGGAGCGGCGGGTGCGCCTGTCGACGCCGATCCGGGTGTCCGGCTTCGCCGCTGGCGAACCGCCGTCCAAGCTGGGGCTGAAACCCGGCGAGACGATCGAGGTCGAGGACGCGATCCGCGCCCTCATCGTGAAGTCCGCGAACGATGTCGCGACGGCAGTGGGGGAACACCTGGGCGGCTCGGAAAAGGGATTCGCAAAGGTCATGACGCGCAAGGCGCGAGAGCTTGGCATGTCGCGCACGACGTTTCGCAACGCGCACGGCTTGCCCGACCGCGCGCAGCAGACGACGGCCCGCGACATCGCGACGCTGGCCCAGCGCCTGATGACCGACTTCCCGCAATACTACCGCTATTTCGCCAGCGAGACCTTCGTCTTCCGCGGCGTGACGCACCGCACACACAACCGGTTCCTCACCGGCTTCGAGGGGGCCGACGGCCTCAAGACGGGTTACATCAACGCCTCCGGCTTCAACCTCGCGTCCTCCGCCAAGCGCAAGGGCCGGCACCTGGTCGGTGTCGTGTTCGGCGGCCGCACGTCGCGCAGCCGCGATGCCCACATGGTCGATCTCATGAGCGAGGCGTTCGCCCGGATTCCGGCGGCGCCGACGCACCAGCGGCTTGCCGCGGACGAGCGTCCGGTGCCCAGAACGCGGCCCGAGATTCCCGATACCATGCGGGCCATCGCCTCCGTCGCAACACCTGAGCCGAATCCGGTCCGCGGGGTGCCGCTGCCCCGCTCCAAGGACCGGGACGGCCTGACCGACCTGATCGGAACGCTGGCGGCCAATGGCGAGATGGGCAGCCGCGACGGCCCGGAGATGAGCGACGGCTGGACGATCCAGATCGGCGCCTTCCGCACACCGGACGCCGCGCAGAACCATGCGGAGACGGTGCGGGCGGCCTATCCGAACATGGTCGGCCTCGCGCGGACCGAGGTCGTGCCGCTGCAGGAACGGGGCCGCAGCCTGTTCCGCTCCCGCCTCGTCGGGTTCACCGAGACGGCTGCCGCGCAAACCTGCTCGACCCTGTCGCGTCGCGCCATAGAGTGCGTGCTGATCGCTCCCGACGGGACGCTCAACGTCGCCGAATACTGAAAATGGAAACGGCCGGGACGTTGTCCCGGCCGCGTGCACATGGAGGACCGTTGGCCGCGATCAGGCGGCCGGCGGCGTCCCCAGGCCGATCCCGGTGTAGTCGAGCCCCGCGGCGCCCGCTTCGGACGGCTTGTAGATGTTGCGCAGGTCCACGAACACCTTGCCCCGCATCATGCGCGCGATCCGCGGCAGGTCGAGGGCGCGGTAGGCGTTCCACTCGGTGATGATGACGGTCGCGTCGGCGTTCTCCATCGCGTGATAGGGACCGTCGCACCATTCGATGCCCTCCAGCAGCTTGCCGGCCTCCTCCATGCCCTCCGGATCGTGGGCGCGCACCGTGGCGCCCGCCGCCTGGAGCGCGGGGATGATGTCGAGCGAGGGCGCCTCGCGCATGTCGTCGGTGTTGGGCTTGAAGGTCACGCCCAGGACGGCGATGGACTTGCCCTCGACGCTGCCGCCGCATGCGGCGATCACCTTCTCGGCCATCTCCTTCTTGCGCGCGTCGTTCACGGAAACCACGGTCTCCACGATGCGCAGCGGGCTGCCCACGTCCTGCGCCGTGCGCACCAGCGCCAGCGTGTCCTTGGGGAAGCACGAGCCGCCGTAGCCGGGTCCCGCGTGCAGGAACTTCGAGCCGATGCGCCCATCGAGACCGATGCCGCGCGCAACCTCCTGCACGTTCGCGCCCACCTTCTCGCACAGGTTCGCCACCTCGTTGATGAAGGTGATCTTGGTCGCGAGGAAAGCGTTGGCCGCGTACTTGATGACCTCCGCCGTCTCCGGCGAGGTCATGACCATCGGCGTCTCGTTGAGATAGAGCGGCCGGTAGAGCGCGCGCATCAGTTCGCGCGCCCGGTCGCTGTCGGCGCCGACGACGATGCGGTCGGGGCGCTTGAAGTCCTCGATCGCCGCGCCTTCGCGCAGGAATTCGGGGTTGGAGGCGACATCGAAATCGGCATCCGGCGCCGCCGCGTGGATGCGGCGCATCACCTCGCGGTTGGTGCCGACCGGAACCGTCGACTTGGTGACGACGACCGTGTAGCCGCGCAGCGCGTGCGCGATTTCCTCGGCCGCCGCGAACACATAGGAGAGGTCCGCATAGCCGTCGCCGCGCCGGGAGGGCGTGCCGACCGCGATGAACACCGCATCCGCGTCCGGCACGGCGTCGGCCAGGCTCGTCGTGAAGGAGAGCCGGCCCGCCTTGACGTTCTCGGCGACGAGCGCATCGAGGCCCGGCTCGTAGATCGGGATTTCGCCGCGCTTCAGCCGGTCGATCTTGGCCGCGTCCTTGTCGACGCACACGACCTCGTGGCCGAAATCCGAAAAGCAGGCACCCGAAACCAGGCCCACATAGCCCGTTCCGATCATCGCGACACGCATCCGCCGCCCCTTCCTCTTACAATCCGTTCAACATGGAGACAGGCCCCGCGGTTGCGGAACCCTCAGGCCGCCCCTTCAGCAAGCAGCGTGCCGAGATAGCCGCGCACCGCCGGCGCGATGTCCGGGCGCTGCAGCGCGAAGGCGATTTGCGCCTGCACGAAGCCCGCCTTGTCGCCGCAGTCGAAGCGCGTGCCCTGGAACCTGAGCCCGTGGAAGGGCTGGCGGCCGAGCAGCGTCGCCATGGCGTCGGTCAGCTGGATCTCGCCGCCCGCGCCGGTCTGCTGGCGGTCGAGCGGCTCGAACACTTCGGGCATCAGGATGTAGCGCCCGATGATCGACAGGGTCGAGGGCGCCTCCTCCGGCGCTGGCTTCTCAACCAGACCGCGTACGGAGGCGAGCCGGCCGTCGTCGTGCGCCACGTCCAGGATGCCGTAGCGGCGCGTATGCTCGCGCGGGACATCCATGACGGCGACGACATTGCCGCCGGTTTCCTCGTAAACCTCGACCATCTGCGCCAGACAGGGCCGGTCCGCCAGCACGAGATCGTCCGGCAGGAGAATCGCGAACGGCTCGTCCCCGACGATGTTGCGCGCGCACCACACAGCGTGGCCGAGGCCCAGCGGATCGAGCTGGCGGGTGTAGGCGACCTGCCCGGACCCGAGCTGCGTCTTCAGCAGCGCGTCCAGTTCCGCCTGCTTGCCGCGCTTGCCGAGCAGATCCTCAAGCTCCGCGGAGCGGTCGAAATGATCCTCCAGCGCCGTCTTGCCCTTGCCGGTCACGAAGATGAACTCCTCGATCCCGGCGGCGCGCGCCTCCTCCACCGCGTACTGGATCAGCGGCTTGTCGACGACGGGGAGCATTTCCTTCGGCATGGCCTTGGTGGCCGGAAGGAAGCGGGTTCCCAGGCCTGCAACGGGAAACACGGCCTTGCGCAGACGCTTGCGTTGGGTCATCGGCTAGGGACACCTCTGGGTTGTTGTTCGGCCCGCCAGCACGATCATTAGGCCGAACCGTGCGGGACGGTCCAGTCCTAGCACGCATCCCGTGACTTAACCCTTACCGCCGAGCAGATAGTCCTTGGCGGCGTTGATCCGCGCGGCCAGCCAGTCGCTGCCGCCCTGGTCGGGATGCAGCTTCTTCATCAGGGCCTTGTGCGCCGCCTTGATCTCGGCGGCGGAGGCATCGGGCCCGAGACCGAGGATGGAGAGCGCCACCTCGCGCGTCATGCCCTCCTCAGGCGGGCGCCGGGCGCCGGAGCCCCGATCGCCCCTCTCCTGCCCGCCGTGCCCGCCGGCCCGGTCGCCCGCGTCTTCGGCGGTCCCGCGCCAGTCCGGGCCGAAGCGGCGGTCGATATAGGCCTCGAGCAGCGCGACGGTCTGGCTGTCGTCCGCGGCCTCGGCCAGAAGGTCCTCGAGATCCGCGAGGCGAAGGTCGGAGAGCCGCGCACCGGCAAGGCTGCCGCGCATCACCTCGCCATCCATCTCGCCCGAATCGTGATCGAGTTCCATCGAGAGCCAGGCGGTCCGGACCTCGGAGGTCTGCCCGCCCGTCGGCTGCCCGCCCATCCGGCCGAAACCGCCCACGAACGGCAGCCGCCCGGTCCACAGCGCCATCGCGCCCGCGCCCAGCAGGAACGCGAGCCCGAACCGGCCCGTCACCGCCGCCGCCAGCGCGGCGACCGACGCGACCGTGCCGCCCGCCACCTTCACGATGCGCGACAAGGTCGAGGGCTGCGCGTTCGCGATCAGGTGCGCAAGCCCGATGAGCAGGAGCAGGAGGACGATCCCTGCGAGGAAATAGTGCATGTGCGCCGCTTCCCTAACGCAACTGGTGCGCGATGCGCAGGACGTCGCCGCCCGTGCGCTTGCCATAGTCCGCGAGCGCGCGCCGCCCGCCCGCGGCATAGACCGCCACCGCCGTGAGCAGTTCGCGCAACTGGTCCGCCGCGCCGAGGTCGAAGGGCGCATAGGCCCCGCCCGTGAGGCGCGCGATCTCGCGGAAGGTCTGGGCGGCCGCCGGGTTCCCGCCCTCGTGGAACATGAAGGCCTTGACCCCGCGCAAGCCCAGCTGGGCTGCGGTCGCACAGAGGGGATCGGGGTCCTCCTCGCACATGTCGCCGATGTAGACGAGCGCGTTGACCCGCTCCTTCTGCGTCTCCCGGAGGGTGTGGCTCAGCACCTTGCCGATCTGCGTCAGCCCGCCGCGCACCTGAACCGCCGTCATCAGGCCGAGCAGGTCGGCCGACCGGCGCACCCATTTGCTGGACCGGCATTCGCCGTGCCCACGGAAGAAGACGAGCTGGATGTCGAGACCGCCGACGCGCCCGGCCTCCTGGAACATGTCGGCCTGGATCGCCATCGCCCGGTCCCAGGTGGGCGCGCGGCTCATGGTCGCGTCCATGGCGAAAACGAGGCGCCCGCGCTGCCCGTCCGGCACGGGAGGCGGCGCCGAGCGCACCTTTGCGAGAAAGGAAGCCACCTCGTCGGCCGCACGCGGAGCGCGCGTCCCTTCGGCCTGAGGGGTAACCGGTCCGCCCTGTCGTGTCTTTCGATCCACCATCGCCCTAATATGTGGCGCGGCAGTAAAGACTTTCCAAGCCGGGACGGTCCCTATTCCGCCGCTTCTGCCGGGACCTCGCGCGCGGGCAGTTCCAGCGCCGCGATGAGGTTGCGCACCTCCTGCCGTGCCGCGACATGGGACATGTTGAGGCCGCCGCCGCTCTCGTTCAGGTCGAGCAGGGTCAGGCCGTTGAGGAACAGCTCCCGGTAGATCACGCGCTCCGAAAAGCCCGGCGCGGTGCGGAACCCGATCCGCTTGGCGAGCTTCTTCAGCAGCGCGCCCACCCGCTCCTTGTTCTTGGCGTTCACGTGCGCCATGCGGTTGCGCATGACGATCCAGTCGATGTTGCCGCCGTCCTCGATCGCGCGGACCTTGCGCGCGTCCCACACCATCTCGGCATAGAGACTGGGCCCGACGATCTGCAGCGTGTCCGGGTCGACATGGGCCAGCAGGTCGAAGTCCACGAAGCTGTCGTTGATCGGCGTGACGATCGTGTCCGCGAGCGCATGGGCGGCACGCGAGGCCGCCGTGTAGCTGCCGGGCGAATCGATCACGACATAATCGCAGTCGGACAGGCGGCCGATGGCGGCGCGCACAGCCTCCGTCTCCTCGGCCTCGGCCGCCGCGCGCTCTGGCAGATCGCTCGCCTTCACCTTGGCGTAACGGGGCATGGCGAGCTTCAGGCCGCGGCGTTCCGCGAAGGCGAGCCGGTTCTCCATGTAGCGGGTAAAGGAACGCTGCCGCAGGTCGAGATCCATGGCGCCGACCGTGCGGCCCTGCGCCATCAGCGCGGTCGCGACATGCATCGCCGTCGTGGTCTTGCCCGAGCCGCCCTTCTCGTTGCCGAGCACGATGACGTGCGCCCCGGTCCGGCGCGGCCTGCCCTGGATGACCCCATTCACGAAAACTGACATGTAGACACTGCCCCTTTCACAGCCACCAGATCTTGGGGACGGAATCGGGCGGGCGTCAACAGGAGTCGCCGGATACCGGGTTTCCCCCGACCCCGCGCCGCCTCAGATCAGGGCGAGTTCGGCGAGTTCCTGCCGCAGGTCCGCCGGGAAATCCTCGAACGCCGCCTGCCCCTCGGCAAGGCCTGTCAGGTCGGCGGGCGCATCCTCCGCCCGCAGGTAGCGCCAGCCCTGGAAGGGCCTCATACGGCGCGGCACGACGGGGATGAGGTCGGGCGCCAGCACGAGGTCGCACGCACTCTGCCCTTCGCGCGTCACGGACCGGACGTCGCGCAGGGGCTGGCGCACACGCATCTGCCCCTTGATGATCCAGTAGAGCGCGCCGCCGTCGAGGAGTTCCGCCACCCGCTTCGGCGACATGCGGGTCGTGTGCACCGGCGTGTCGTAGCCCTTCGCCCGCGCGATGGCGCGCCCGCCGCCCGCCTGCCAGGCGGCCAGGTCCTCGATGCTCTCGGCACCGACGCACAGCTTTTGCAGATGCAGGGTCATGGGAGGAAAGGCTAGTCC
>JAJLJT010000006.1:0-1801 GCA_033844555.1 Alphaproteobacteria bacterium
CGCCGCGCCGGACATTGTCGGGCAGCGCCTCGACAGGCTTCGTTGCCATCCAGCACGTCTTCTGGCCGCCGTCGGTCATGGCGAATGCCGTCCAGTCGCGGAAATTGCCCAGCAATTCCGGCCCGGCGGCAGCCGCCTGGCCCGCGATCAGCAAGCCCGCGCCCGCCACCAGCGCGCCGCGCAGCGCCTTGCCAAGAAACGATCGTGCCTTCCGACCTGTCATCACGTGCTCCCGATTGACTGTTCGCCATGCCTCGCGATCCTCATCGGCGGATCGCATGCTTGTCCGCGGCTGGCCACCCAAACGCTGACCCCGAGGGCGGGGGCCGTGCCGGGTTCGGCTTGCCGGACGGGGTGCGAGCGGATACCACCCGCCGGCGGAGCCCTCGCCACGGAACATGGCCGCATAAAGACACGGAATCGTACCGGAAGGGAAGGCCTTGGACATGCCAGAATCCGTGAAAACCCCTGTACCATCCCCCGCCGATCCGATCCTCGTGGAGGCGATCCGCGCCGGGCTTGTGGAATCGCGTCACCGCGGCGCCCTTTGCCTCTCCGATTCGCGTGGCGAGATCGTGGCGGCACTGGGCGACGTCGAGGCGGCAGTCTTCCCGCGGTCGTCCTACAAGATGCTGCAGGCGCTTCCCCTTATCGAGACCGGGGCGGCGGATGCCTTCGGCGTGACAGACAGGGAACTGGCGCTTGCGTGCGCCTCGCACAATGGCGAGCCGGGCCATGTGGAGGCGGTGCGCGCCTGGCTCGCCCGCATCGGCTGCAGCGAGGACGATCTCGCCTGCGGGGCTCACCGGCCCTACCATGAGGAAGCCGCCGACGACCTGATCCGGCAGGGCCGCGCCCCGGGGCGCGCGCACAACAATTGCTCCGGCAAGCATGCGGGCTTCCTGACGGTCTGCCGCCATCTGGGCCTGCCCATCGCGGGCTATGCCCGGCCCGGCCACCCGGTGCAGCGGATGGCCCGCGACGCCATCGCCGGTATGACCGGTATTGCCGCGGACGCGATGGTGACCGGCATCGACGGCTGTTCTGCCCCTGCGCTGGCCTTCCCGCTGAGTGGCCTCGCGCGCGCCTTCGCGCGGATCGCCGCGCCGGAGACGCTTGCCGACGGAACCCGCGCGGCCGCCGTGCGCAGGCTCTACCGGGCCGTGACGGCAGAGCCCTGGTTCGTGGCCGGGACGGGGCGTGCCTGCACGGTCCTTATGCAGGCGGCTGAGGGACGCGCCGCGCTGAAGACCGGGGCGGAGGGAGTGTTCACCGCGGCGATACCTGCCCGCGGCGGCCGGCCCGCGCTCGGTCTCGCGCTGAAGATCGCGGACGGCGCGACGCGCGCCTCGGAATGCGCGGTTGCGGAACTCCTCGTCCGGCTGGGCGTCGTTGCCGCGGACGCGGAGGGCGTTGCCGGCTTCCGTGCGCCGGTCGTGAGAAGCCGGGCGGGCGAAAAGGCCGGCGCGATCCGGGCGGCGGAAGTTCTCTCTGAACTGGCCCTACCCGTGTAGGGCCCGGCAGCGGTCCGCGCTAACCCGCCTGGCCGCCGTTGCGCAGGCGGCCCAGGGCGGCGCGCGCCTTGACCCTGTGCTCCTCGCGCACATGGGCGCCCACGGTGCGCAGGACAGCGGCCAGCACGGCGGCATCGTCGGTGAATCCGAGGCAGAGGATCACGTCGGGCACGGCATCCACGGGCAGGACGAAATAGGCCAGCGCCGCCAGCAGCGTCAGCCGCACCCGGCGCGGCGTGCGCGGATCGAACGCGGCGTAATAGGCCGCGGCGGCATCTTCCGCGAAC
>JAJLJT010000007.1:0-8721 GCA_033844555.1 Alphaproteobacteria bacterium
ACCTCCAGCGGCAGGCCCATGCGCCAGTAATCTCCGAAGCGGAAGCCGCCGGGACCGAGGATCAGCGTGTTGTTCTGGTGCCCGATGGGCGTGAGGAACGCGCACGACGCCCCCACTGCCACCGCCATCAGGAACGGGTCCGCGCTGTGGCCCAGTTGCGCCGCCGTCCCGATGGCGATGGGGCACATGACCGCCGCGGTCGCCGCATTGTTCATGAAATCCGACAGCGTCATCGTCACCACGAGGATGATCGCGAGGCCGAGGATCGCGCTGCCCTGCGCCACCTCCGTCATGAGAAACCGCGCGATCAGGTCCGCCGCGCCGGTGTCCGCCATGGCGTTCGCCACCGGGATCAGCGCGCCCAGCAGCACGATCACCGGCCAGTCGATGGTCTTGTAGATCCCGCGCGAGGGCACGACCCTCAGCGCCATGGACGCCAGCACCCCGCCGACGAAGGCGACCGCCGCGGGCACGAGGCCGCTCGCCGCCGCCGCCACGGAAGCGAGCAGGATGCCGCCCGCCTTCAGCGCCAGCGTCCGGTTCGGCAGGCGCAGCGCCCGCTCGGCCAGCGGCACGCATCCCGACTGGTTGGCGAACTCGATCAGCGTCTCAGGCCCGCCCTGCATCAGCAGCACGTCGCCGGCGCGGATCGACATGGTCCGCAGCCGCGCCATGGACCGGCGGCCCTGCCGCGAGACCGCCAGCAGGTTGATGCCGAAGCGCGTGCGCAGGCGCAGGTCGCTCGCCGACCGGCCGATCAGCGCGGATTCGGGCAGCACCGTCAGCTCCATGAGCACGACCTCGTCGGAGGCGACGGCACGCCGCTTGCGCCCCTCGGCCGGATCTGCGTCGGCGCGCACCTCCACGGGCGCGGCGGCTGTCGTCGCCACCTCCGTGCCGTTCTCGGTCTCCGCCTCGCCCTCGCCCTCGGGTTTAACCGCCTCTTCGAGTTTGAGGTCGAGGCTCGACAACGCCGCCGCCAGCGCCTTCGGCTCGGCCTCGATCACCAGGATATCGCCCGCGCGGACCCGCTGCATCGGGCTCGGCACCGGGATGCGCACCTCCGCCCGGACAAGGCCGATGACCTGCGCGTCCGCCTCGACCAGGTTCCGCTCCACCTCGCGCAGGGTCATACCGTCGGCCTTGGCGCCCTGCGATACGCGCGCTTCGGTCAGATAGGCGCTCGTGTCGAAGCCTTCCGCGCCGGCACGCGCCCGCGTCGGGACCAGCCGCCAGCCAATCAGCAGGATGAACAAGAGGCCAGCGGCCGCCACCGCGAGTCCTACCGGCGTGAAGTCGAACATCGCGAACGGCGTCATCCCCGCATCGGCCCGGAAGCCCGCCACGATCAGGTTGGGCGGGGTTCCGATCAGCGTGGTCATGCCGCCGAGGATCGACCCGAACGAGAGCGGCATGAGGATATGTCCGGGCGGCATGTCGTGCCTGGCCGCCACCTGCAGCGCCACCGGCATCAGCAGCGCGAGCGCGCCGACATTGTTCATGAAGCCCGACAGCACCGCCGCGAACAGCGTGATCGCCGCCATGCTGGTGACCGGCCCGGCGCCCGAGGGCAGGAACCTCTGCGTCAGCATGTCCACCGCGCCCGATGTCTGCAGGCCCCGGCTCAGCACCAGGATCGCGGCGACGGTGATGACCGCCGGATGGCCGAAGCCGGAGAACGCCTCTTCGCCGGGCACGAGCCCCACGGCCACGCAGGCAATGAGGCCGCCCAGCGCCACCATGTCGTGGCGCCAGCGGCCCCACAGGAACATCACGGCGATTGCGCCGAGAATCGCGAGGATCAGGATCTGCTCGTGGGTCACGCGCCGCCGCTCCCGCCGTTCTATGCCACTCCGGCCCCGCGCCCCGGCGCGCGCCGTTACATCCTGAAGGGGATGTACAGCACGATGTCCGGGAACATCCAGACCAGCACGACCGACAGCATCATCAGCCCGATGAAGGGCGCAACCCCCTTCACCACCGTTCCGAGCGGCGTCCTCGCCACCGCCTGGATCACGAACAGGTTCATGCCCACCGGCGGCGTGATCAACGCGACCTCGATCAGGATGACGAAGAAGATGCCGAACCAGATCGGGTCGATGCCGAGGCCGAGCACCGTCGGAAGCAGCACCGGCACCATGATCAGCAGCATCGACAGGCTTTCCAGGAACAGGCCGATGAACAGCAGGATCCCCGCGACGATGACGAGGAACAGGTCCGCGCTCGCGACGTGGGTGTCCACCAGCTCCGACACCTGCGCCGGCACCTGGTAGAGCGTCACCGCCTTGCCGAAGATCTTCGCGCCGATGACGATCAGGAACAGCACGATGGTGGTGGCGACCGAATCGCGGACGGCCAGCATGAATCCGCGCCAGTTCAACGTCCGGAGAAGCGCGGCCGTCAGCAGGATGGCGCAGCTCGCCCCGATGGCGGACGCCTCGGTCGGCGTGAAGATGCCCGAATAGATCCCGCCCAGCATGATGAAGGCCAGAAGCCCTGTCGGCAGCGCGCGCAGCGTCGTGTCGCGCCGCTGCCGCCAGGTCGCCTTCTCGGTCGGGATGTGGTTCTTCGTGAAGGTCGCGTAGAGGACGCAATAGACCGAGAACAGCGCGATCAGCAGCAGACCCGGGCCGACCCCGGCGAGGAACAGCCTGCCGATGCTCTCTTCCGTGATGACGCCGTAGACGATCAGCGGGATCGACGGCGGAATGAGAATGCCGAGCGTGCCGCCCGCCGCAAGAAGCCCCAGCGTGAACGAGGTCGAATAGCCGCGCCGCGTCATCTCCGGAATGGCGACGGTGCCGACCGTGGCCGCCGTCGCGACCGAGCTTCCCGAGATCGCCGAGAAGATGCCGCAGGACAGGAGCGCCGCGATGCCGAGACCGCCCGGCCAGTGCCCGACCCAGGATTGCACCGCGTCGAACAGGTCGCGCCCCACGCCGCCGCGCAGCAGGATGTTGGACATGAACAGGAACAGCGGGACCGACAGCAGCACGAAATTGTCGATCGCGCCGTGCAGGTTCTGCGCGACCATGACCAGCGGCAGACCCTTGAGCGCCAGCATGACCGTGCCGAGGCCCGCCAGCGCGAACGCCACGGGCAGGCCGACGAACAGAAGAAGCAGAAGCGCCGCGACAACGATCAGGAGCGTCATGTGCGCGGCTCCTCGCCCAACGCTGTGCCCGACGCGGCATCCGCGTCGTCTTCGGCGGGCCCGTGCTCGCCCGCGGGCGAAAACTCCGGCGCCGGACGGAACGGCAGGCGGATCAGGTCGGCCACGGCCTGCACGAACAGCAGCGCGAAGCCCACGATGACCGGCAGTTCGCCGATCCAGTTGGGCATTTCCAGCATGGTCGGCTGACGCCGGCCGAGCCGGATCGAATCCATCATGATGTCCCAGCCATAGATGACCGCGACCAGGCAGAAGGCCGCGATCACGGCCAGCGAAAACCCTTCGGCGATGCGCCGCAGCGACGGGCCGGCCATGGTCAGCAGCGCCGTGATGCGGATCATCTGGCGCTGGCGCAGGACGAAGGCCATGCCGAGATAGGCGAACCAGATCTGCAGCACGATCGAGACGTCCTGCGTCCACTTGGTCGGCGCGAAGAAGACGTAGCGCGCCACGACCTCATAGGTCAGGAAAACGGTGATAAGCACCAGCAGCACGTCGCCGAGGCGCGCGCACGCCCACGCCACGCCGTCGACGAGCGCCAGAACGCGGCTGCCGGCCACGGGATGCGTGGCCGGCAGCGGGGGTTTCGAAGTGGCCAAGTCAGCCTCTGCGCGCGCGGATCAATAAAGCGCGCGGACGGCGTCGACCAGCTCCTGGCCGACCGGCCCGGCCGCCTTGATGTAGGCGTCGACCGCCGGTTCCGCGGCCTTCTGCCATGCCTGCACCTGCTCCGGCGTCAGGGTGACGACCGTCGTCTTGGTCTCCTCGCGCAGGAACTTCTCCGCCGCCATGTGGTCGTCCTTGGTCTTGTTGCGCATGTCCATCTCGGCCACGCGCGCGGCCGCCGTCAGCCACTCCCGCTCCTGGTCGCTGAGCGAGTCCCAGAGCTTGTCGTTGATGACCACGAGGAACTCCGCGAGCGCATGGTTGGTGATCGTGACGTGGTCCATGACCTCGTAGATCTTGCGCGACTTCATGGCGGTGACGCCGGTCATGCCGATGTCGACGGTGCCGCGCTGGTAGGCGAGGAACTGCTCCGAGCCGCTGATCTTAACCGGCACGCCGCCCACGGCCTCGATGAAGTCGCCGGACGGCTTGCCGAGCGCGCGAACCTTCTTGCCCTTCATGTCCTCGGGGCTGACGATCGCGGTGCCGTTGGAGAGGAGCTGCACCGGACCGTAGTCCTGCCACCACAGCACGCGCGTGCCGGTCTGGCGGATCATCTCGTCGATCTTCTGCCGCACCGCGCTCGACGGGTCGGCGGCCTTCGCCAGGACCTCGTAGGTCGGGAACATGAAGGCGACCGAGAACAGGCCCGCCGCCGGGATCGTGCCCGCGTACTCGTCGACCAGCACGACGCCCAGGTCGATCGCGCCGGAGCCGACGGCCTGCGGGATCTCGCTGCCCTTGTAGAGCTGGGCGGCGTCGTAGATCTCCACCTTCATGGCGCCGTTCGAGATCTTCTCGAGTTCGTCCTTGAAGGTCACCGTGTTGGCGCCGACCGGGTGGTTCACGGCCACCTGCACCGAGAGGCGCAGGGTCCGTTCGGCCAGCGCCGGGGCGGTGACGGCGACGAGCGCACCGAGCGCGAGCGCCGTTGAGGCGAGGAGTTTCTTCATCGGCTGTTCTCCCTAGGGGGCCGGCTCTCGGACCGGCATTGATGATTCGCTCGCAGCGTCGGAACCGCGTCCCGCACCGCGTTATGCCCTGTGTAGCGCAGAAGCGATTGTATGCAACGGAAAAATCGGAATCAATCGCTCCGGTCGCCGTCGCCGCCGGCCTCCACGGCCGCGGCCACGGCGCGCTTCATGACCGCGTGCCCCGCATGGATGTGGGCGCGCATGACCGCCTCCGCCCAGCCCGGCTCGCGGGCCCGGAACGCCTCGAGCAGCTCGCGGTGCTGCGCCATGCTGCGGCGGATCTCGGCCGGCTCGTAGCGGGCGAAGGTGCGCAGCACGAGCGGGATCGACACCACCTGCCGCACCAGGCCCGCGAGCCTGTCGTTCTGCGCCGCCTCGAGAATGATGGCATGAAAACGCTCGTTGAGCGGCGCGATCCGCTCCCGGCGCGCGGGGTCGTCGACATCGGCGAGGATCGCCTCCTCCATCCTGTGGCACAGATCTTCCAACTCCGCCAGCGCCGCCGGATCGAGGCGCGTCGCCGCGCGACGGGCGGCATAGCCTTCAAGCTCCGCCCGCAACCCGAAGATCTCGTCGATGTCGGCAGGCTTCCAGCCGCGCACGCGGCAGCCCACATGGGTCTCGATCTCCACGAGACCCTCCGACGCCAACCGGCGCAGCGCATCGCGCACCGGCGTGCGGCTGACGCCGAGATGCTCGGCCAGTTCCTGCTCGCGCAGGTGCGCACCGTCGGGCCAGAGGTTGCGCAGGATGCCCGCCTTGATCTCCGCATAGGCGCGCGCCGCCGCATGCCCATGCTTGGGTTCCGCTCCCATCGCTCATGTCTCCCTTGCGGGTCCGCCCCGCGCCAGCTTCGCCTTGCCCGCGACGGCCGTTATTGTATACAACTTGGGGCGCAGGCAAAAGAACCACGCACCATCCAGGGAGACAGCATCATGGCCCCGACCGCATCCGACAAGCGCCGCACGCTGAAGCAGCGTCTGCAGGAGCCCGGACTCATCTCAGCGCCGGGGGTGTTCGAGATGATTTCCGCCCGGATTGCCGACCGCATGGGCTTCGACGCGCTCTACATGACCGGCTACGGCGCCGTGGCGTCCTATCTCGGCCTGCCGGATGCGGGGCTTGCCTCCTACACCGACATGGTGGGCCGGGCAGGCTCGATCGCCGGGGGCACCTCGACGCCGCTGATCGCCGACGCCGACACGGGTTACGGCGGCCTGCTCAACGTCGACCACACGGTCAAGGGCTACGAGGCCGCCGGCATTGCCGCGATCCAGCTCGAAGACCAGGAGTTTCCGAAGAAATGCGGGCACACGCCGGGCCGCCGCGTGATCCCCGCCGAGGACATGGCCAAGAAGATCCGCGTCGCCACCCAGGCGCGCGACAGCGACGACTTCCTGATCGTGGCGCGCACCGACGCGCTGACCACGCTCGGGCTCGACGAGGCGCTGCGCCGGGCGGAGATGTATGCAGAGGCCGGCGCCGACATCATCTTCGTCGAGGCGCCCGAGACGGTAGAGCAGATGGAGAAGATCTGCCGCACCATCGACAAGCCCCTGCTCGCCAACATGGTCGAGGGCGGAAAGACCCCGCTCCTGCCGAAGGAGGAGTTGGAAAAGCTCGGCTACAAGATCGCGATCTACCCCGGCACGGCGTTTCTCGCCATGGGCCGCGCGGTCGAAGATGTATACAGCGCCCTCCACGACACCGGCACGACGGGCGGCATGATCGACCGGCTGTACAAGTTCGAGGACTTCAGCCGCCTGATGGGCTTCGAGCGGGTCTGGGATTTCGACAAGAAGCATGCCGACTGACATTCGCCCCGCCGGCAGCCGCCCGGCGCGCGGTTGAGCCGCGCGGTGCGGCGGAGTGCGTTCTATCCGGCCGGCACGACCGCGACCGTCGCACTGGCGGTCGCGGGCGCGGCGCTCTTCACCGCCCTCGGCCTGCCCGCGCCGCTGCTCCTGGGGGCGATGGCGGCGACGCTGACAGCCTCGCTGGCGGGGTTCAGGCTCGGCTATCCGCACTGGTTCCAGTTCGGCGTCCTCTCGCTCATCGGGATCATGGTGGGCGGCAGCCTCAGCCCGCAGGTGGTCGGCGAAGCCGGCCGCTGGGTGCCGAGCCTCGCGGCCCAGGTCGCGGTTCTCGTCCTCGCACTGGGTGCCGGCATGGCGGTCATCATGCGCTTCGGGCGTCTCGACCGCACGACCGCCTTCCTGTCGGTCTATCCCGGCCACCTGATGATGGTGATCGCGAGCGCCGTCGACCGTGGCGCCGACGTGCGCATCGTGGCGGTCGCACAAAGCCTGCGGCTCGCCCTGCTGATCGCGCTGCTGCCGATCCTGCTGGAGGTTCCCGACGGCGCCGAGGCGGTCCGCGCCGCGACCCCGCCACCGGGTGCGGCCGCCCTCGTTCCCGTCGCAGCGGGGATCTGCGGTATTCTGCTCGCACGCGCATTCCGCCTGCCCGCACCGCCCCTTCTCGGCGGGATGGCAGGGGCCGGGGCCGCCGCGCTGGCGGTCGCGGGCGCGGGGCTCTTCACCGCCCTCGGCCTGCCCGCGCCGTTGCTCCTGGGGGCGATGGCCGCGACGCTGACAGCCTCGCTGGCGGGGCTCGGACTCGCCTACCCGCACTGGTTCCAGTTCGGTGTCCTGTCGCTCATCGGCATCATGGTGGGCGGCAGCCTGAGCCCGGAAGTGGTCGGCGAGGCCGGCCGCTGGGTGCCGAGCCTCGCCCTGCAGGTCGCGGTTCTGGTGCTGGCGCTGAGCGCCGGGATGGCGGTCATCATGCGCTTCGGGCGGCTCGACCGCACGACCGCCTTCCTGTCGGTCTACCCCGGCCACCTGATGATGGTGATCGCGAGCGCCGTCGACCGGGGCGCCGACGTGCGCATCGTGGCGGTCGCACAAAGCCTGCGGCTCGCCCTGCTCATCGCACTCCTGCCGATCCTGCTGGAGGTGCCCGAAGGCGCCGAGGCAGTCCGCGCCGCGACGCCGCTGCCGGGTGCCGCCGCACTCGTTCCCGTCGCAGCGGGGATCTGCGGTATTCTGCTCGCACGCGCATTCCGCCTGCCCGCACCGCCCCTCCTCGGCGGGATGGCAGGGGCCGGGGCCGCTGCGCTGGCGGGTTTTCCGCTCGGCCGGCTCCCGGACGCCGTCTCGTCCGTGCTGCTCGTCACCGTCGGCGGCCTGATCGGCGCACGCTTCGCAGGCACCTCGGCAACGGAGCTTCTGCGCAAGTTCCCGGTATGCGTCCTCGGCGTCTTCGTGACGCTGGCCGTCATGCTCCTGCTGACGTGGGGGGCGAGCGGTCTGCTCGGCCTGCCGTTCGGGCAGGTCCTGCTCGGCTACTCGCCCGGCGGCGCGGACGTGATGCCGCTGCTCGCCGCCGTGCTGGGCCTCGATGCCGGATATGTCGGCATCCACCATGCGATGCGGCTTATCGCCATGGGGGTGCTTCTGCCGCTGGGCGTGCGGCTGATGGCGGGCCCAGCCCGGCCCGCCAACCGTCCCGCCACCAAGCCCGATTGAGCGGTCAGGCGACGGCGCGTGCCGCCCGCCCCTCGTAGAGATCGCGCCCCTTCACCAGCGCGGCGATCTTCTGGTCCGCGATGGAGCGCTTGAGCATCCAGAACCCGCAATCGGGATGGATGTAGCGGATGCGGTCGGCCCCGACGATGCCCGCCGCACGCTCGATGCTGTGGGCGATGGTGTCGGCCGTTTCCACCTCGGTCCGCTTGATGTCGACGACGCCGAGGCCGAGCCCGATCTTCGGGTCGAGGCCCTTGAACGCCGCCACCTCCTCGATGGGCCGGTGCGCCATTTCCATGACGATGTGGTCGACCTTCAGCGTGTTGAGATAGCCGATCAGCGTGTCCCAGGTGCCCTTCTGCACGCTCTGCCCGCCATA
>JAJLJT010000008.1:0-2342 GCA_033844555.1 Alphaproteobacteria bacterium
CATGTGCCCGATGTCATTGCGACAACTTGCAGATTTCCCTATTTTGAAGGTAACTATTCTATATCGAAAAATGGCTGTCAATCGCACCCCGGCCCGTTCCGGGTCGCGGGGGGCACGCAAACGGTCAGCGGGAGGGATGAACGGGGCATGACGAGCACGGCGGAGCAACCATTGCGCAACCGGGAGCTTCCGGCGGAGGACCTTGAGGCGATCTACCGGACGGCGCTGAAGATCCGGACCTTCGAGGAACGCACCGCCGAACTGTTTGCCGAGGGTCTGGTGAAGGGCACCGCCCACAGCTATGTGGGCGAGGAGGCGATCGCGTCCGCCGTCTGCCGCAACCTGCGCAAGGACGACTACATCGGCAGCTATCACCGCGGCCACGGCCACTGCATCGCCAAGGGTGCGCAGGTCGACCGCATGATGGCGGAACTGATGGGGCGCGCCACCGGCTATTGCGCGGGCCTCGGCGGATCGATGCACATCGCCGACCTCAGCCTCGGCATCCTGGGCGCGAACGGGATCGTCGGCGCGGCCATGCCGCTGTGCACGGGGGCCGCGCTGGCCGCCAAGCTGAAGAACACCGGCCAGGTTGCGGTCGCCTTCTTCGGCGACGGCGCCTCGAACCAGGGCATCTTTCACGAATCGATGAATCTCGCGTCGGTCTGGAAGCTGCCGCTGATCTTCATCTGCGAGAACAACCAGTACGCGCTGACAACCTCCTACCGCGCGACGACGGCGATCGACCGGGTGGCGGACCGCGCCGCCTCCTACACGATGCCGGGCGTCCAGGTCGACGGAAACGACGCGACCGACGTGGCCCTGGCCATGAAGGAAGCGGTCGAGCGCGCGCGGGCGGGCGAGGGCCCGACGCTGATCGAGGCGCTGACCTACCGCTGGGGCCAGCACTCCATGCGCGCGAACCTGCGCGACCCGCGCCCGGACGAGGAACAGAAGCACTGGCGCGACCGCGATCCCGTGAAGGCGCTGGAAGAGGCGCTGCTCGCCCGCAAGATCTACTCTGCCGCCAGCATCGAGGAGGCGCGCAAGGAGACGAAGGCCGAGATCGAGGCCGCCGTCGAATACGGCAAGTCGAGCCCGGAGCCGAGCGCGGAACAGATGATGGCCTCGGTCTACGCCCCGCACCCGGTCGCGGTCGAGCCCACCTCGAAGGGAACCCGCGAGATCGGCTTCATCGAGGCGCTGAACGAGGCCATGCACCAGGAGATGGAGCGCGACGGCGACGTCATCGTCATGGGCGAGGACGTGGGCCTGACGGGCGGCATCTTCGCCGCGACCAAGGGTCTGGCGGAGCGTTTCGGCCTCGAGCGCGTGCGCGACACGCCGATTTCGGAAGCCACCTTCGTCGGCTGCGGCGTCGGCGCGGCGATCGCGGGGCTGCGGCCCGTCGTCGAGATCCAGATCTTCGACTTCGTCGCGCTGACCATGGACATGCTCGTCAACCAGGCGGCCAAGTTCCGCTTCATGCTGGGCGGCGGGCCGAAGGTGCCGCTGGTGATCCGCGGACCCCAGGGCGGCGGTATCCGCATGGCGGCCCAGCACAGCCAGTCGCTCGAAGCCTGGTTCACCCATGTGCCGGGCCTCGTCGTCATGGCGCCGTCGACGCCCTATGACGCCAAGGGCCTGCTCACGACCGCGATCCGCGACGACAATCCGGTGATCTTCCTCGAGAGCAAGCTGCTCTATGTCTCCGGCGGCGGCCCGGTGCCGGAGCAGCAGTACGCCATCCCGCTCGGCAAGGGCGACGTGAAGCGCGAGGGGACCGACGTCACCGTGGTCGCGACCATGGCGATGGTGCCGCGCGCGCTGTCGGCCGCGCAGCAGCTCGAGCGCGAGGGGATCAGCGTCGAGGTGATCGACCCGCGCACGCTGAAGCCGCTCGACGAGGAGCTGATCCTGTCCTCGGTGCGCAAGACCAACCGTCTCGTCATCGCGCACGAGGCGTGGACGCACGGCGGGTTCGGCGCGGAGGTCACGGCGATGGTGGTGGAGAAGGCGTTCGACTGGCTGGACGCGCCCATCGTCCGGGTCGGTGCGCCGGACGTGCCGATGCCCTACAACGACGAGCTGGAGCGGACGGTCATTCCGTCCCAGGGCCGCATCGCGCCGGCCATCCGGAAGGTGCTGAAATGAGCGGCTGGAGCAAGGGCGCCGTCGTCGTCACCGGCGGCAGCCGCGGCATCGGCGCATCCATCGTGCGCGCGCTCGCGGTGCGGGGCGTGCCGGTCTGCATCAATCACCGCGACAGCGCGGCCGATGCCGAGCGGCTCCGGATCGAGGCGGAGGCGCTGGGCGTCGAGGCCTCCGTCGTCCAGGCGGAC
>JAJLJT010000009.1:0-7976 GCA_033844555.1 Alphaproteobacteria bacterium
CATGCAGCATCGGAGATTTCAATCTGCCCAGTCATGGGCCCATAGCGCGCATCCGTATCAATTTCCTGCCAGTTGTAGATAACACCAGCCTGAACGGAACCTGCACAAAATGCAGAAGCCATCGATGCTGCGCAAAGAAAGGCGTACTTCAGCATATGTTCTCCTCCCACAAGGCCTACCCTTGGGGGAAAGCAACATTCGCGCCAGTTCGTTAATCATATTTTGCCCGAGACATCAAAACCCCGAGCCGACAGGAAAGCTAGAATGATAAAGACGCCATACAGCGAGTAGAAATTCATTACACCTCAACGCAGAAGGGGCTCAGCCTCCCCGGCCAAGCCCCTCGTTCGCCTTGCGGTTGCGTGCGGGCGGGCGGGCGCGTGTCTCGCGAGAGAGACGCCCGCCGCGGCGACTAGTCCTTCACGTCGGCCGCGACCTTCATGGAGACGATGCGGTCCGGATCGGTGACAAGGCCGTTCTGGCGGCTGTCGCCCTTCTTGATCTGGTCCACGTGCTCCATCCCCTCGACCACCTGGCCCCAGGCCGTGTACTGGCCGTCGAGCCAGTCGGCCCGCTGGAACACGATGAAGAACTGGCTGTTCGCGCTGTTCGGGTTCTGCGAGCGCGCCATGGAGAGGACGCCGCGGTCGTGCTTCACGTCGTTGAACTCGGCCCTGAGGTCCGGCAGGTCCGACCCGCCCATGCCCGTGCCGGTCGGGTCGCCCGTCTGCGCCATGAAGCCGTCGATCACGCGGTGGAAGACGATGCCGTCGTAGAAGCCGCGCCGCGCCAGCGTCTTGATCCGCTCCACATGGTTCGGGGCCTTGCCGGGGAACAGTTCGATCACGACGCGCCCGGTCTTCAGTTCGAGGAAGAGCGTGTTTTCGGGGTCTTTCATCTCATATGCCTCCGCGGTGCTGAGGGTGAGGAACATGAACGCCGCGAGGGCGGACACGAGGAACTTCATGCTGGGCAACTCCCGGCTGTCAGGGTGATGGGGTCATTTCAGCTCCGCCACGCGGGCCTTCAGGGCCGCGGCCACGGCGGGCGTGACGAAGTTGGACACGTCCCCGCCCAGCCGCGCGATCTCCTTCACGAGGCGCGAGGCGATGGGCTGGTACTTCACGTCGGCCATCAGGAACACCGTCTCGATATCGTCGTTGAGATAGGAGTTCATGCCGACCATCTGGAACTCGTACTCGAAATCCGAAACCGCGCGCAGGCCCCGCACGATGGATTGCGCCCCCACTTCCTCCGCGAAGTGCACCAGCAGGTTGTCGAAGGGCTTCACCACGATCTCGCCCCGCCCGTCGCCGGAATAGGGCTTCAGTTCCTGCTCCACCAGGGCCACGCGCTCCTCCAGCGTGAAGAGCGGCCCCTTGTCCCGGTTGATGGCCACCCCGATCACCAGCCGGTCGTAGATCTTCGCGGCGCGCGCGATGATGTCGATATGGCCGAGAGTGATCGGGTCGAAGGTTCCCGGGTAGAGGCCGATCCGCATGGTGTTTCGCATCCCTTGGTTTTCTTGAAGTGCCCCGGGGCGGTTCAGTCGCCGCCCTCTCGAGGTTCGTCCGTGGCGCCGGGCGCGGTGCCGTCTGCGTCGCCGGGGATCGGCGCGCCGCCCTCCCCGCCGCTGCCGCCGATGCCGCCATCCTCGCCGTCTTCCCCGTCCTCGTCGTCCCCGCTGCTTTCCGCAAGGCGGGCGACGGAGACGACCTGCTCGTCCGGTCCGGTGCGGAAGACGGTCACGCCCGCAGCCCCCCGGCCCTGGATCGAGATGTCGGAAACGCGCGTGCGGATCAGCTGTCCCGCGTTGGAGACGAGCACGATCTCGTCCGTCGGCTCCACCCGGAAGGCCGCCGCGACCGTGCCGCGACCCTTGCCCTCTTCGGCCGACGCGGGGAAGAGCTGCACACCCTGCCCGCCCCGCCCGATGGTCCGGATGCGGTGCGCCGACACGCGCTTGCCATAGCCCTTGGTCGACAGCACCAGCACGAACTGTTCGAGCGCCGAAAGCTCCGTATACCGCTCCATCGACAGGGACACGGCCTCGCCGCCCGCGCTCTCGTCCTCGTCCATCGCCTCCTCGACCGCCTCGGCACCGTCGCGCAGCGTCGCGCTCGCCTGCCGGAAGTAGGCGTCGCGCTCCGCCACCTCCATCTCGACATGGGAAAGGACGGTGAGGCCGATCACCTCGTCCCCCTTGGCGAGCCTGATGCCGCGCACGCCGGTCGACTCGCGGCCCTTGAAGACGCGCACGTCGGTCACGGGGAAGCGGATCGTGCGGCCGAGGCGCGTGGTGAGCAGGCAGTCGTCGTTCTCGGTGCAGATGCGCACGGAGATGAGACGCTCCCCCTCGTCCAGCTTCATGGCGATCTTGCCGTTCGAGCGGACGTTCACGAAGTCCGACAGCTCGTTGCGGCGGATGTTCCCGCGCGAGGTGACGAAGACGACGTGCAGGCCGCCCCAGTCCTCCTCCGGCCGGTCGACGGGAAGGACGGTCGCGATGCTCTCCCCCTCCGACAGCGGCAGCAGGTTGACCATCGCCTTGCCGCGCGACTGCGGCGTGCCGACGGGAAGCCGCCAGACCTTCAGCATGTAGGCCATGCCGGCGGTGGAGAAGAACAGCACCGGCGTCAGCGTGTTGGCCACGAAGATGCGGGTGACGAAATCCTCCTCCCGCGTCGCCATGCCGGAACGCCCGCGCCCGCCGCGCTTCTGCGCGCGGTAGGTGTCGGCGGGCACGCGCTTGATGTAGCCGCCGTGCGTCACCGTGACGACCATGTCCTCCGGCGCGATCAGCGACTCGTCGTCAAGCTCGCCCTCGATGTCGAGGATCTCGGTCTTGCGGGGCGTGGCGAAGGCGTCGCGGATCTCCATGAGTTCCGCGCGGATGATCTCCATCACGCGCACGCGCGAGCGCAGGATGTCGAGGTAGTCGGCGATCTTCTCGCCCAGTTCCGTCAGCTCGTTGCCGATCTCGTCGCGGCCGAGCGCGGTCAGGCGCTGCAGGCGCAGATCGAGGATCGCGCGCGCCTGCTCCTCCGACAGGCGGAACGTGCCGTCGTCTTCGAGCTTGTGGCGCGGGTCGTCGATCAGGCGGATGAAGGGGATCATCTCGCCCGCCGGCCAGGCGCGCGCCATCAGCTGCTCCCGCGCGGTCGCGGGATCGGGCGCGGCGCGGATGAGGCGGATCACCTCGTCCACGTTCGCCACCGCGACCGCGAGGCCGACGAGCACGTGGGCGCGGTCGCGCGCCTTGTTCAGCAGGAACTTCGTGCGCCGGGCGATCACCTCCTCGCGGAAGGTGAGGAAGGCCATGAGCAATTGCTTGAGATCGAGCTGCTCGGGCCGCCCCGCGTTCAGCGCCAGCGCGTTCACCCCGAACGTCGTCTGCAGCTGGCTGTAGCGGAAGAGCTGGTTCAGCACGATCTCCGCATTGGTGTCGCGCTTGAGTTCCACCACCACGCGGATGCCGAGACGGTCGGATTCGTCGCGCAGATCGGAGATGCCCTCGACCCGCTTCTCGCGCACAAGCTCCGCGATCTTTTCGACCAGCGAGGCCTTGTTCACCTGGTAGGGGATCTCGTGGACGATGATCGCCTCGCGGTCCTTGCCCACCTGCTCGATCGAGGTCTTGGCGCGGATGGTGACGGAGCCGCGGCCCGTGTGAAACGCCGCGCGGATGCCCGCACGGCCAAGGATGTAGCCGCCGGTCGGGAAGTCCGGCCCCTGCATCAGCTCCATCAGCTCGTCGATCTCGGTCTCCGGCGCCTCGATCAGGCGGATGGCGGCGTCGATCGTCTCGCCCAGGTTATGCGGCGGAATGTTCGTCGCCATGCCGACCGCGATGCCGCCGGCACCGTTCACGAGAAGGTTCGGATAGCGCGCCGGAAGCACCGTCGGCTCCCGGTCCTGGCCGTCGTAGTTCGGCTGGAAGTCGACTGTCTGCTTATCCAGATCCTCGACCAGCGCGCCCGCAGGCCGCGCCATGCGCACCTCGGTATAACGCATGGCCGCGGGCGGATCGCCGTCGACCGAGCCGAAATTGCCCTGCCCGTCGATCAGCGGCACGCGCATGGAGAAGGCCTGCGCCATGCGCACCAGCGCATCGTAGACCGCCTGGTCGCCGTGCGGGTGATACTTGCCGATGACGTCGCCGACGACGCGCGCGGACTTCCGGTACGGCTTCGACCAGTCGTAGCCGTTCTCGTACATGGAATAGAGGATGCGGCGGTGAACGGGCTTCAGACCGTCGCGCGCATCGGGCAGCGCCCGGCTCACGATCACGCTCATGGCGTAATCGAGATAGGAGCGCTTCATCTCCTCCTCGATCGTCACCGTGCCTGCGGCATGGCGCGGCGGTTCGGGGGTCTCTCCGGCGGGCGGTACCGTCGTCTCGTCCAAGGGGGGTGCTCTTCTTCCTGAAACGTCGCAAATCGGGCCCGGGAACCGCAGATTTTGCAGAGGCGAAACGCGCCCCCGGAATCGACGTCCGTTATAGAGTGTCGGCGTATGCGCCGCAATCTCGGCAGGCCACGCGGGCACCGCGCGGTCCCGCAGCGGGACGATGGCAAGACGCGGGGCCGCGCGGGACGCGCCCCTGGAGCCTTTACCGATCCCGCCGCATCGCGTAACTCTCCGTGCGGTTGAGTCTTCAGCACTGGGGAGTGCATCATGAGTGGTATCGATACCGGCGGGGCCGCCCCCGCCGACTGGCAAGGTGTGTCAGGGGATGCGCCGGAGGCGTTCGGCAACGAGCTGACGATTGCGCAGGAAACCGACGGAGGCGGCGGGGCCGGCTGCCGTCCGATGACGATGGGCGACCGGATTCTCGACGGCGGCGTTCATGCCGCAGCAGGAACCCTGAGCATCGGGCAAGGCGTCGTCGGCGCCGTGATGTTCGAAACAGGCGCGGGCGTGGTCGCGGGTTCGATGGCTTTTCCGGAAGACTCGCCGATGCGGAATGGTGCGCAATGGTATGGCGCCGGCATAGCTGCGGGCGGCTGGGCCATGATCGGCGACGGTGTCCGCGGGGGTGTCGATGCGGTGCACGGCCTCCGCAACGGGGCGCTGAACCCGAACGCGCAGATCTGCGACTAGGCGGCCCGGACCCTCGGCCAACCACATGAAAAAGGCGGCGTCCCCTTGGGGTGCCGCCCGTTTCGTTCCCGCCGATGACCCGTCGCGTCAGAACGGCCCGTCAGAACGGGATGTCGTCGTCGAACTCCTCACCGCCGCGGGGCGCGCCGCCGCCGCCACCGCCGCCGCCACGCTGGCCGCCGCCGTAGCCGCCGCCCGACCCCCCGCCATAGTCACCGCCGCCGCCGCCCGAGCCGCCGCCCTCGCCGCGCCCGTCGAGCATGGTCAGCGTGCCGCCGAAGTTCTGGATCACCACCTCGGTCGTGTAGCGGTCCTGGCCCGACTGGTCCTGCCACTTGCGGGTCTGGAGCGAGCCTTCGACATAGACCTTGGAACCCTTGCGCAGATACTGCTCCACCACGCGGCACAGGCCTTCGGAGAAGATCACCACATTGTGCCACTCCGTCCGCTCCTTGCGCTCGCCCGTGTTGCGGTCGCGCCAGGTGTCGGTGGTGGCGATGCGCAGGTTGGCGATCGGGCGCCCGTCCTGGGTGTGCCTGATCTCGGGATCCCGCCCGAGATTGCCGATCAGCATGACCTTGTTGAGACTTCCCGACATGTGCCGTTCCTTGCGCTTAACGATTCCGGACGCCGGACCTTAGACCAAGGGGCAGGCCCGGCCAACCGCGCCGAACGCCCCACCCCCGCCTATCCACAGGCCAGTGCGCGCCAGGCGCGTCAGAGACCTCGCACGCCCGCTCATGTTCTGTCAATGTTCTCGTTCGGAACCAGCAGAGGGCTTGATTCCCCCGCGCCCTCGTCGCACAGGGATGCGAAGCCTACATGAGGGGCGTGCCGTCACCCGGCGGCATCCCGAGCAGGAGACCGGCATGAACAAGGCGATCACGATCCGCGGCGCGCGCGAGCACAATCTGAAGAACGTCGACCTCGACCTGCCGCGCGACCGCCTGATCGTGTTCACGGGGCTGTCGGGCTCGGGCAAGTCGTCGCTCGCCTTCGACACGATCTATGCCGAGGGCCAGCGCCGCTATGTCGAGAGCCTGTCGGCCTATGCCCGCCAGTTCCTCGAACTGATGCAGAAGCCCGACGTCGACCATATCGAGGGGCTGTCGCCCGCCATCTCCATCGAGCAGAAGACGACCAGCCGCAACCCCCGCTCCACCGTCGGCACGGTGACGGAGATCTACGATTACATGCGCCTGCTCTGGGCGCGGGTGGGCGTCCCCTACTCGCCCGCGACCGGCCTTCCCATCGAGAGCCAGACCGTCAGCCAGATGGTCGACCGGACCATGGCGCTGGGCGAAGGCACGCGCCTCTACCTGCTCGCGCCCATGGTGCGGGGCCGCAAGGGCGAGTACCGCAAGGAACTGGCGGAGCTTCAGGCCCGCGGCTTCCAGCGCGTGAAGATCGACGGCCAGTTCCACGACGTCTCGGAGGCGCCGGCGCTCGACAAGAAGTTCAAGCACGACATCGACGTCGTGGTGGACCGCATCGTCGTGAAGGAAGGGCTGGAGACGCGGCTTGCGGATTCGATCCAGACCGCGCTGGGCCTCGCCGACGGAATCGCGGTGATGGAGTTCGCGGACCGCCAGACCGACAAGGGGGAGCCGGAGCGGCTAATCTTCTCGGAAAAGTTCGCCTGCCCCGTCTCGGGCTTCACCATCGAGGAGGTGGAGCCGCGGCTCTTCTCCTTCAACAACCCGTTCGGCGCCTGCCCCACCTGCGACGGGCTCGGCACGCAGCTTGTCTTCGACGAGAACCTGATCGTGCCGGACGAGAGCCTGCCGCTGCGGGAGGCCATCGCCCCCTGGTCGCGGTCGGGCACCGCCTCGCCCTATTACATGCAGACGCTCGATTCGCTGGCCCGCCACTACAAGCTGTCGGTCCGCGACCCGTGGAACGATCTGCCGGAGCATGTGCGCCACGCGATCCTCTACGGCACAGGCAAGGACGAGGTGACCTTCACCTATGACGACGGCCTGCGCCGCTACCAGGCGAAGAAGCCGTTCGAGGGCGTGCTGACGAACATCGAGCGGCGCTGGCGCGAAACCGAAAGCGCCTGGGTGCGCGAGGAGCTTGAGCAGTACAAGTCCAACGCCCCCTGCGAGGCGTGCGGCGGCCACCGGCTGAAGCCCGAGGCGCTGGCGGTCAAGATCGACGGCTGCCACATCGGCGAGGTGACGCAACTGTCGATCCGCGCCGCCAAGGACTGGTTCGACGCCCTGCCGCCGAAGCTGACCGACAAGCAGGCCGAGATCGCCCAGCGCATCCTGAAGGAAATCCGGGAGCGGCTGGGCTTCCTCGACAATGTCGGCCTGGAATACCTGACGCTCTCGCGCGCGGCGGGCACGCTGTCGGGCGGCGAGAGCCAGCGCATCCGTCTTGCCTCGCAGATCGGGTCGGGGCTGACCGGCGTGCTCTACGTGCTCGACGAGCCGTCCATCGGCCTGCACCAGCGCGACAACGGCCGCCTGCTGGAGACGCTGAAGGGCCTGCGCGATCTCGGCAACACCGTCATCGTCGTGGAGCATGACGAGGAGGCCATCGTCACCGCCGACCACGTGGTCGACATCGGCCCCGGCGCGGGCGTTCACGGCGGGCAGATCATCGCGGAGGGCACGCCGGACGAGATCATGGCGAACCCCGCCTCCCTGACCGGGCAATATCTCGTCGGACTGCGCCAGGTGCCGATCCCGAAGACGCGGCGCAAGCCCAAGGCGCGAAAGACGCTGCGGGTCGTGGGCGCACGCGGCAACAATCTGCGCGGCGTGACGGCGGAGATCCCGCTCGGCCTCTTCACCTGCATCACCGGCGTGTCCGGCGGCGGGAAATCCACGCTGACCATCGAGACGCTCTACAAGGCGGCGGCGCGC
>JAJLJT010000010.1:0-2743 GCA_033844555.1 Alphaproteobacteria bacterium
GCGCCGCCGCCGTGACCGCCCGCGCCGTGGCTGTGGCCGCCCGCACCGTGGCTGTGGCCGCCAGCGCCGTGGCTGTGACCGCCCGCACCGTTACCGCCCAGCATGTGGGCGCCGCCAACCGCGCCGTGGCTATGGCCGCCGGCGCCGCTCGACGGACCGCAGCATCCGGCATCCGCCGCCGCGGCGGCAGGGGGCGGGCCGCAGCACTCGGAGGCCCCGGCGGCGCCCGTCGCCCCCAGGCCGCCCTGCATGCCCAGCATGTGCGCCTGACCGACCGTGGTCGGACCCATGCCGTTCGCACCGCCGAGGCCATTGCCCGGCGTCATGATGACGACGGTGGACCCGTTGGCGCTGGCATTTTGCGCAAGCCGATTGATATCGAAATCGTTGCCGCCGACGCCAGGCTGGAAACCCGTTCCCACACCTGACCCACCGGCATAATGACCGTTCACGTGAGCCATTGTCTGTCTCCTCAAGCAACGCAAGACTGCGTACGATCACATTAACCCAATCCGTGCCGTTGTGAAACAGTTTTGTGTATACGGGTGTCAAAATCAGAGAATCCGCCGGATTCCGGCGCCCGGCAATCCCAATCAGGAACAGGTGAGTGCCCGATGAGCAGCAACCAACCCCAGCGGACGATGATTCTGACCGGCGCCTCGCGCGGCATCGGCCATGCGACCGTCAAGCGCTTCTCCTCGGCAGGCTGGCGGGTCATCACCTGCTCGCGCCATGCCTTTCCCGAGGATTGCCCGTGGGAGGCGGGGCCGGAGGATCACATCCAGGTCGACCTCTCCGATCCGCGCAACCTTGCCGACGCCGTGGGCGAGATGCGCTCGCGGCTGAAGGGCGGGCGGCTCGACGCGCTCGTCAACAACGCCGCGATCAGTCCCAAGGGCGACGGCGGCGCGCGTCTCAACACGATCACCACGCCGATGGAGACGTGGGCCGCCGTCTTCCAGGTCAATTTCTTCGCGCCCGTGACGCTTGCCCGCGGCCTTCTGGCGGAGCTTGAGGCCGCGAAGGGCTCCATCGTCAACGTGACCTCCATCGCGGGCGTGCGCGTCCACCCCTTCGCGGGCACGGCCTATGCGACGTCGAAGGCCGCGCTCGCGGCGCTCACGCGCGAGATGGCGCACGATTTCGGGCCGCACGGCGTGCGCGTCAACGCCATCGCGCCGGGCGAGATCGAGACGGCGATCCTCTCCCCCGGCACCGAGAAGCTGGTGGACGAGATCCCCTTGCGCCGCCTCGGCAAGCCGGAGGAGGTGGCGCGCGCCATCTACTACCTCTGCACCGCCGAAAGCTCCTATGTGAACGGGGCGGAGCTGCACATCAACGGCGGCCAGCACGTCTGACGCTGCCCGCCTCTCCCGAACGCGAAACGGGCGGGTGGCCGCGAAGCCCCCGCCCGTTCCCGATGCGCCTTTTCGCCCGCGGGTTACGCCGCCGCCGCGCGCAGGCCTTCCTTGTTCACCCACGCCTCGGTCTCGTCGAGCGCGCGCTCATAGCGGTCGAACAGCTCGCCGATCTCGTCCTCCGTGATGATCATCGGCGGGCAGAGCGCGATGGACTCCCCGATCGCCCGCACGATCAGGCCGTGCTTCTCCATGAATTTCGCGCACTGCGCACCGACGCCGGCCTTCGGGTCGAACGGCCGCCGCGTCGCCTTGTCGGCCACCAGTTCCGCCGCCGCCAGCAGCCCGCGCCCGCGCGTCTCCCCCACCAGCGGATGGTCGGCGAGCGCATGGAGCCGCTTCAGGAACGTCGGCGTCACGCCCCGCACGTGGTCGAGGATGTTGCGCTTCTGGTAGATCTCCAGCGTCTTCGCCCCGATGGCCGCGCCCAGCGGGTGCCCGCCATAGGTGAAGCCGTGGCCGAACAGGCCGATCTTGGCGGATGCCTGCTCCATCGCCTCGTACATGAAGTCCGGAATCATGACTGCGCCCAGCGGCGCATAGGCCGAGGTGAGCTGCTTGGCCGACGAGATCGTGTGCGGCTTCATGTTCATGGTCTGCGCGCCCCACCAGTTGCCGGTGCGGCAGAAGCCGTTGATGACCTCGTCGTCGATCAGCAGGATGTCGTGGCGGTCGAGCACCTCCTGGATCGCCGGGAAATAGGTCTCCGGCGGCACCAGCACGCCGCCCGCGCCCATGATCGGCTCGGCGACGAAGGCGGCGACCGTGTCCGGGCCTTCGCGCGCGATCATTTCTTCGAGATCGCGGACCAGGCGTGCGACGAACTCCTCCTCCGTCTCGCCCGGCTCCCCGAAGCGGTAGAAGTGCGGGCACGTCGTGTGCTTCACGAAATCCAGCGGCAGGTCCCAGTCGATGTGATTGTAGGGCAGCCCGGTCAGCGAGGCCGATGCGATCGTGACCCCGTGATAGGCCTTCATGCGGCTGATGATCTTCTTCTTCTTCGGCCGCCCGATGGCGTTGTTGTAGTACCAGACGAGCTTGATCTGCGTGTCGTTCGCCTCCGACCCGGACGAGGTGAAGAACACCTTGGAGATCGGCACCGGCGCGACCTCCTTCAGCTTCTCGGCGAGCGCGACCTGCGGCTCCGTCCCCTTGCCCGCGAAATTGTGGTAGTAGGCGAGCTTCCTCAGCTGCTCGATGCCCGCCTCGATCAGTTCCTCGTCGCCCCAGCCCAGGCCGGTGCACCACAGGCCGGACATGGCCTCGATATATTCCTTGCCCTGGTCGTCGCGCACGAAGATGCCCTTGCCGCTGTCCAGCATCAT
>JAJLJT010000011.1:0-14536 GCA_033844555.1 Alphaproteobacteria bacterium
GCGGGGGCGACGCCGTTCTTGTCGAGGATCTGCGAGATGCCCTGCAGGACGCCGCGCGAGGGGTCGTCGGGCGTGGTCAGCACCTTCTCGTTGAACAGGCGGCCCGTCCCCTCGTCCAGCATCACGAGGTCGGTGAAGGTGCCGCCGATATCGACGCCGATGGTCATGTTCGCCTTGGTCATGCTCGTCATTCCGCCTGTGTCACTCGCCCGCGCCGGCCGGCGCGCCATAGATCGCGCGCGCTGCCTCCGCGCTTACCAGCCCGTCCTCCACATCGCGGGCGAGCGCGGCGGGATCGCGCGTCTCCGGCGGGTAGAGGCCGCCGCCCCCCGGCGTCTCGAAGGTCACCGTATCGCCGGTCTTCAGCGTCTGCGTGGTCTTGGCGGGGATCTTCTCCCCGTTGACCAGGTCGATGCCCGCCGCGCCTGCCAGCCCGCCCAGCAGGCCGCCCGGCGGGTTCTTCACCCGCTCGTGCCGGATCACGAAGCTGAGCGGTTCGGGCGAGACCGAGCGGAACGTCAGCCGCTGGCCGAGGCCGCCGCGGAACCGGCCCGCGCCGCCGCTGTCGGGGATCAGCGCCTTCTCCGTCATGACGAGGGGGACGGCGTTCTCGAACTGCTCGACCGGCGTATTGGCCACATTGCTCGGGAAGCTGAGCGTGGACGGCCCGTCCGAGCCGGGGCGCGCGCCGTAGCCGCCGCTCATGAAGAACATCTTCACGAACTTGCGCCCGTTGCGGTTCACGCCCTTGAAATAGACGTTCCAGAGGGGCGAGCCGCTTTCGGCCGCCACCTTCTCCGGCACGATCTGCGACAGCGCGCGATAGATCACGAAGGGCATGTAGTGGCCCGACAGGTGCCGCGCCCAGACCGGCGCCGGACGGCGCGGATTGACGAGGCAGCCCTCGGGCGCCGTGATGTCGATGGGCCGGAAGCAGCCGTCGTTGTTCGGCGCGGTCGGGTCGAGCGCGCATTTCAGCGCATAGGCGCTGTAGGCGAAGGTGAAGTTCATGACCGAATTGACCGGCCATTGCACCTGCGGCGAGGTTCCGGTGTAGTCCACGCCGATCTCGGTGCCCTGCTTGCGCACCGTGCAGCGGATCGTCAGTTCCTCGTCGAAGCCGTCGGAGGTGACGGTGTCGGTGAACTCCCCGTCCGGGATGGCGGCGATCGCCTCGCGCATGGAATGTTCGGAGCGGGCGAGGATCTCCTCGGTGACGTCCTTCAGATCCTCGATCCCCTCCTCCTGCATCAGCGTCAGCAGCCGGTTGGCCGCGAGCGTGTAGGAGGCGAACTGCGCGCGGATGTCGCCCAGCGTCTCGTCCGGCTCGCGCAGGTTCTCGCGCAGGAAGGCGATGACGTCCTCGTTCTCCTCGCCGCGCCGCTTGATCTTCGCGACCGGGATGCAGAGCCCTTCCTCGAACGCGTCCTTGGCGGTCGGCGAGGGCGCGCCGCCGATGTCGACCGTATGGAAGGTCGAGCCGACGAACGCCACGAGCGTGCCGTCCCGGAAGATCGGCTGCACCATGGTGATGTCGTTGAGGTGCCCGGTCCCCAGCCACGGGTCGTTGCTGATCAGCACGTCGCCCGGCTCCAGCGTCTCGCGCGGGTAGCGCTCCAGCATCCCCTTCAGCGTGCGCGGCATGGTGCCGATGAAGGAGGGGATCGAGCGCGAGGACTGCGCGAACTGCCGCCCGTCGGCATCCATCAGCGAGCAGGCGAGGTCCCAGTTCTCCCGCACCACGACCGAGAAGGAGGTGCGCACGAAGGTCTGCGCCACCTCGTCCATCAGGCCGGTGAGGCGCTGCCAGATGATCCCGAGCTGGATCGGGCTCAATGTCTTGCTCATGTCGGTCTCCCGGTCATTAGGGCGTGCGCGGCGGCCAGCCGTGGGCCGCGCTCAGACATAGACGGGCGTGCGCCAGTCGGGATGCGCCGTGTCGGTGCCGCGCGCGACGCCGAAATAGCGGCGCTGAAGCTCGGCGGTGATGGGGCCGACCGTGCCGGCGCCCACGGGAAAGCGGTCGATCTCCACGACGGGCAGGACCTCCTGGCCCGTGCCGCAGAAGAAGACCTCGTCGGCGGCGTAAAGCTCGGTCCGGGCGATGGGGCGCTGTTCGACGTCGAGGCCCAGCCACTCCTTCGCGCCCTCGATCAGGGTCGCGCGGGTGATGCTTTCGAGAATGTCGTTGGAGACGTCGGGCGTGACGATGCGGCCGTCGCGCACGATGAACAGGCACGCGCCCGGCCCCTCCGTCACGCGGCCCGTGTCCGACAGCAGGATCGCCGTGTCGTAGCCGTCGCTCTTCGCCTGCAGCGAGGCCAGCCGCCCGTTGAAGTAATTGGCCGCGCTCTTGACCCGCGGCGGGCTCGCATTGTCGGAGATCCGCGTCCAGGAACTGACCTGCGCGCGGCAGCCCTGCATCGCGATCTTCGAGGTCGGGCGGAACACGCAGGAGATGAACATGCCCCCCGGCGACGTCGCGGTCATGAAGCCGTCCTCGTCGACATAGAGGTGGATGCGCATGTGGACGCTCTCCCTCACCTCGTTCACGCGCAGAAGCTCCAGCAGGCCGTTGCGGAAATCCTCCCGCGTCCATGGGTGCTCGATCCGCATGACCTTCGCGGAGTAGAACAGCCGGTCGAGATGCTCCTCGACGCGGAAGACGTAGAGCTGCCCGTCGTCCGCGTTCCAATAGGCGCGCAGCCCCTCGAACACGTTCGCGCCATAGGTCACGGCGGGCGCGAGGCAGTGGATGCGCGCCTCGGCGAAGGGCACCACCTTGCCGTTGAGGATCATGTAGGGAGCGTTGCTCGTATCCATCGTCTCGTCACACCTTGAAAGGCGAGCCCCCTCGCGAGGGCCCGGGAAAAACTGTCGGGCCTGCCTATTCGTCCGCCGGGAACCCGGATGCGCCCGTGCTCTGCCGCACGAACTGCATCCGCTTGCGCAGCATCATCACCGCGATCGCCGCGAACAGGACGATCAGCACCATGAGGACCGGACGGCTCAGCACATAGTCGAGCCAGCCGTCGGCGGCGGACACCACCAGAACCGTCTGGCGCAGCGACTTCTCCAGGATCGGCGTCAGGATGAAGCCGATCAGCATCGGCACGGGCGGGAAGCCCAGCCGCAGCATGGCGTACCCGACAGCGCCGGACACGAGCGTCAGCTGCACGTCGAACAGCGAGCCGCGGATCGCGTAGGCTCCCGCCGACGCGATGATCAGCACGCCGGGGAAGAGCAGGCGCTTGGGCACCGCGACCATGCGCTTGGCGAGCGGGATGAACGCCTTGCCGATCCCGAAATTGACCGCGTTGGCCAGCAGCATCGCCGTGAAGATCGCGTAGAGCGGCACCGGGTTCGCGTGGAACGCCACCGGACCCGGCGTGATGCCCTGGATCAGGAACGCGCCGAGAATGAGCGCTGCGGCCACGTCGCCCGGAATGCCGAACGCCAGCAGCGGAATCATGTTCGAGCCGGAGACCGCGTTGTTCGCCGCCTCGGGCGCGGCCACGCCCTCGATCGCGCCCTTGCCGAACTTCTCCGGCGTCTTGGAGATGTTGCGCGCGTCGTTGTAGGCGAGGAAGGCCGCGATGGTCGCGCCCAGCCCCGGCAGCGCGCCGACGATGGTGCCGATCACGGACGAGCGCGTCAGGCACGGCAGGAGCCTGCGGAATTCCAGCCAGCTCAGCCGGTTGTCCTCCCGCTTTGCCGAGAACTCCACGGTCTTCGACGCGAGATGCGTCAGCGGCTTGCGCATCTGCATGAACACTTCCGAGACCGCCAGCACGCCGATCAGCACCGGGATGAGACCCAGCCCGTCAAACAGGTCGAGCTGGCCGAACGTCAGCCGTTCCGAGCCCAGCATGGGGTCGAGGCCGATGGCGCCGAACACCAGGCCCAGCAACGTCGCCACCGTTGCCTTCCACGCCGACTTGCCCGAGAGCGAGGCAAGCGTCAGGAGCGAGAAGGCGATGAGCAGCACGTACTCGCCCGGCCCGAAACGGATCGCGATGGCCGCGAGCACGCCGGAGGCGAGGATCAGGCAGATATCGGAAAAGGTGTCGCCGAACACGGACGCCACCAGCGCGGTCTGCATGGCCTTGCCGCCCTTGCCCTGGTCGGCCATCGGGCCGCCGTCGAGCACGGTGGCCGCCGCCGCCGGGGCGCCTGGCGTGCGGATCAGGATCGCCGCCATGCTGGAGCCGAACAGGGAGCCCTTGAACATCCCCAGCATCATCGGGATGCCGACCCAGGGGTCGAAATAGAAGGTGAAGGGGATGAGAAGCGCCACCGCCATGCTGGCGGTCAGGCCGGGGATCGCGCCCAGCACCTGCCCCACCGCGACGCCGATAACGATGCCGAGCAGCGCATCGAAGTGCAGCGCCAGCGACATGCCCTGGAGGATATCGTTCAGCATGGCCCCGCTCCCCCCGTCACGACAGGCCGGCCGCCTGCAGGATCCACCCCTTGGGCAGGCGGCTCTGCAGCACGATTTCGAACAGAACGTAGATCGAGGCCGTCAGCACCAGCGCATAGAGCGCGACGAGCAGGGTGCGGCGCTCCCCCAGCAGCCAGGTCACGGCGCCCAGCGTCACCACGCTCGCGACATAGAAGCCGATGAGGTCGATCAGCACGAACGCATAGACGCCGAGGGCCGCGAGCACGATCAGCACGCGGCGCGCGCCCTTGCGCTCCTCGGGGGTGGGCGGCGCGGCGGCATCGCCGTCCGCCCCGGCCTCCTCGCCGGCGCGCGCCCGGCCGAAGCCGATCCGCGCCAGCGCCGCGAGCGCGGCAACCGCCATGCCCGCGCTGGCGATGTCCAGGATGAAGCGCGGCCCCAGGTCGCGCGGGTCGGCGAAGGCGGTGTCGACGCCCGCCGGCACGATCACGAAGCTGAAGAGCGCACAGCCCGCCAGCACCGCCACCGCGAGCATCGCCTCGCTGTTGAGCGCCCTCATCTGCATCCCTCTGTCCCGCTTGCGCCTCTGCACCGGCGGCCTGCCGGAAAGGAAAGGGCGACAGTGCGGACACTGCCGCCCTTCATCCGCAAGGACCGGGGCGGCCCGCGCCGCCCCGCCCGCTCACTTCTTCTCGAGCATGCCCAGGTCGACGAGCGCCTCGCGCGTCGACTTGATGTCGTTCAGCACCGTCGGCTGGAACTCCGCATGCGGCAGGAAGGAAATCTGCCCGCCGAGACGCTTCGCCGTTTCCTTGAAACGCTCGGTCTGGACGATCTTCGCCATCGCGTCGTTCCACTTGGCGACGACCTCGTCGGGCAGGCCCGCGGGACCGGCGAGGCCGAAGAAGATCGTCGGCGTCATCGGGTAGCCCTTGTCCTTGTAGGTCGGCACGTCGAGACCCGGGATCGGGCGCGGACCGATCTCCGCCAGCACGCGGATCTGCCCGGCTTCCATCGGCACCGCGTAGTCGGAGATGACGCCCGCGTCGAGCGTGTCGCCGAGCAGGCCGGCCAGCACTTCCGAAGAGCCCTTCATCGGCACGAACACCGCGTCGATGCCTTCCTTGCGGAACGCCGCCTCGGTCGCGATGTGCGGCGCGCCGCGCGGACCCGCGGTCGACCAGCGCAGCTTGCCCGGATTGGCCTTGGCCCAGGCCAGCACCTCGTCGAAGGTCTGCCACTGGGAATCCGCGCGCACCATGAAAGGGTGCGGGCTGACGATGAACTGCGCCAGATAGGTCAGATCCGTGGACGGATCATAGGGCACGTTCGAGAAGTTCGGCGCGAGAACGACAGGGCTCGTCGACACGAAGCCGATCGTGTAGCCGTCGGGCGCGGACCGCGCGACCGAGCCCACGCCGATGGTCGCACCGGCGCCGGTGCGGTTCTCCACGAGGATGTTGACCCCGAAGATTTCCTTGGCCTCCTCGGCGATCGCGCGGGTAAAGGTGTCGCCGCCGCCGCCGGGGGCATAGGGCACCACCATGGTGATCGTCTTGTCGGGATACTCGGCCAGCGCACCCGCCGCCGTCAGCATCATCGCGGCGCCCGCAAGCAGCGCACCGATCGGTTTCCTTACTCCCATTGGTCTCTCCTCCTTCGGGACTTCTGTTCGCCCTTGTTGTTTCAAGCCGTCTCCGGTCTTCCGCCGGTGTCGGCCACCCCCACCTCGGCCAGCCGCTCATCGAGCCAGCCGGGATAAAGATCTCCGCGCGCGATCGCGTCCTTGCGCCGCTCCTCGGCCGCCATGCGCTCGCGCACCGCAGCCGTCACCTCGGCGATGCGGGCGCGCGGGATGACGCAGACCCCGTCCTCGTCGCCGATCACGAGGTCGCCCGGCACGACGCGCGCGCCGCCGCAACTCACGGGAACGTTGACGTGGCCGGGTCCGTTCTTGCCCGCCTGGCGCGGCGAAAGCCCGACGCAGTAGACGGGAAATCCCATCTCGCGGATCTCGGCCGCGTCGCGCACCGACCCGTCGATGACGAGGCCGCCAAGCCCCTTGGCCTGCGCCGCCGTCGCCATGATCCCGCCGAAGGGCGCATGCGTCGTGCTCGCCTCCTGGTCGACGACAAGCACGTCGCCTGCCTGGGCCACCTGCATCGCCTTGTGCATCATCAGATTGTCGCCGACGCCGAGCTTCAGCGTCACGGCCGGGCCGCACAACCGCATCTCGCGCGACAGGGGGCGAAGGCGCGGCGCCATGAGGCAGTCCCAGCCGAGGATGTCGGAAACCGTCGCGACCGGCAGCCCGGCGGCCGCGGCGACATCCGCGGGGTCGGGCCTCTCGATCGCCGTCGTGAAGGTGCAGTCCGCGGCCAACGCTTCATCCCTCCGCCGTTCCCGCCTGTTGAAAATGATGTTCGCGCGGAGCGATTGTTGTGTCAATAATACTTTTTGAAGGTTCCCGGGCGCCATGCCCCGCGCACCGTGGCGCTTGCGACGGACGCGGAATCATGGCACGGGCCGCACGCCGGAAACCGGGGCCGGCGGGAAGGGAGATACGGGCGTGAAGGGGTCGCAGCCATCCACGCAGGCCGAGCAGGACGCGGGCACGTCGCCGCTGCCGCTCTATCACCGCATCTACATGGTCCTGCGCGAGCAGATCACCGAGGGCTTCTTTCCCGAGGACAAGCCCATGCCGAGCGAGGTCGAGCTGGGGCAGAGCTTCGGCGTCTCGCGCGTGACCATCCGCAAGACGCTGGAACGGCTGGAGGCGGAGGGCCTCGTCGTGCGGCAGCGCGGGCGCGGCACCTTCGCCCGGCCGCAGCGCGCCTCGCGCGCGGTGGACGCGGGCCTGCGCGGGCTGATGGAGAACCTGCTCGCCATGGGCCTGCGCACCCGGGTCAAGGTGCTGGAGTTCCAGTACATGGCCGCACCCGACCACATCGCCGCCGCGCTGGAACTGCCGCCGGGCGCGACGGTGCAGAAGGCGGTGCGGCTGCGCTCCCACAAGGGGGAGCCGTTTTCCTATGCGGTGACCTGGGTGCCCGAGGACGTCGGCCGCACCTACACGCGCGCCGACATGCAGAAGATGCCCTTCCTGCAATTGCTCGACCGCGCGGGGGTCAAGGTCGCGCGCGCCTACCAGCGGGTCACCGCGCGGGCCGCGGACGCGACCGTCGCGCCGCTGATCGAGGTGGAGGTGGGCGCGCCGCTGCTCTGCATCATCCGCACCGTGCGCGACCAGAACGGCCGCCCCGTGGAATACATCCGCGCGCTCTACCGCCCGGACCGCTACGAGTTCGAGATCAACCTCGACATGGGCCCGTCGGAGACCGCGGAGCCCGCGCTCTGGACGCCTGCCGGCGGCAGCCTGTAACCGGCGCGCCGGCAAATAGGTATTGTGTTAGATACGTCCCAAGAGGTATCATTTTAGATACAACCGCGGGGCGGCAGCGGCCCGGCGGACGCACGGCGCACCGCGCCGCCCATCGCGCTGCAGGTCCAGATGCCCCGGGGGTGCCGGTTGAAGTCCTACCAGATGTTCATCGATGGCCGCTGGGTGCCGGCGGCGGACGGGCAGACCTTCGAGACGGTCAACCCCTACACCGGCGCGGCGTGGGCGACGGTGCCGCGCGGCGGGCCGGAGGACGTGGCGCGCGCGGTCGACGCAGCGCACCGGGCCTTTACGGAGGGCCCGTGGCGCGGCTGGACCGCGACGCAGCGGGGCCGCGCGCTGATCCGCCTGGGCGAACTGATCGAGCGGAATGCCGAAGCGCTGGCCGAGGTGGAGGTGCGCGACAACGGCAAGCTCTATGCCGAGATGTCGAACCAGTGCCGCTACATGGCGAACTGGTACGTCTATTACGGCGGTCTTGCCGACAAGATCGAGGGGAGCGTGCCGCCCATCGACAAGCCGGGCGTGTTCAACTACGTCCGGCACGAACCGCTCGGCGTGTGCGCCTGCATCACGCCGTGGAATTCGCCGCTACTTCTGCTCGGCTGGAAACTGGCGCCGGCACTGGCGGCGGGCAACACGGCCGTCGTGAAGCCGTCGGAGTTCACGTCCGCCTCGACGCTCGAACTGATGCGCCTTGTCGAGGAGGCGGGGTTTCCGGCCGGCGTCGTCAATGTCGTCACCGGCTTTCCCGAGGGCGTCGGCAAGCCGCTGGTCGCCGACCGGCGGGTGCGCAAGGTCGCCTTCACCGGCGGCGAGGCTGCGGGACAGGCAATCAACGAGATCGCGGCCGCCGACTTCCGCAAGGTGACGCTCGAACTGGGCGGCAAGTCCCCGAACATCGTGTTCGAGGACGCCGACATGGACGCCGCCGTCGCGGGCGCGGTATCGGGCATCTTCGCGGCCACCGGCCAGACCTGCATCGCAGGCTCGCGCCTGCTGCTGCACGAGCGCATCCACGACCGCTTCGTCGAGCGGCTGCTGGAGATTGCGCGCGGCGCGAAGCTGGGCGATCCGATGGACCCGGAAACGCGCATCGCGCCGGTCGCCACCCGCGCGCAGTACGAGAAGATCCTCGGCTACATCGATATCGCCAGGGCCGAGGGCGCTGTCTGCGTGCTGGGCGGCGGGCCCGCCGAGGCGCCACAAGGGTCAGGCGGCCACTTCGTCGCGCCGACGGTCTTCGTGGACGTGCGCAACGACATGCGCATCGCGCAGGAGGAAGTTTTCGGCCCCGTTCTCAGCGTGCTCAAGTTCCGCGACGAGGACGAGGCGGTCTCCATCGCGAACGACGTGCTCTACGGCCTCGCGGCGGGGGTGTGGACCAACGATCTCGGCCGCGCGCTGCGCATGGCGGACCGTCTGCAGGCGGGAACGGTCTGGGTGAACACCTACCGCTCGACCAGCTACACGACGCCGTTCGGCGGCTACAAGCGCAGCGGTCTCGGCCGGGAGAACGGCGCGGACGCGATCTACGAGTACCTCCAGACGAAATCGGTCTGGCTGGCGCAGCCGACGCAGGTCGCCAATCCCTTCATCCGGCGCTGACCCCGGCGCATCCGACAGGACAGAACGACAGGAACGTTCCGCATGGATTTCGAACTCAGCGAAGAACAGCAGATCTTCCGCGACGCGGTGCGCGGCCTTGCCCGCCGCCACCTGCCGGAGGGGGCGCTGGCGCGCGCGCATTCCGACCGCTTCGACTTCGACGTGGCCCGCTTGCTGGCGGACAACGGCCTGATGGGCATCACGATCCCGGAGGCGGACGGCGGCCAGGGCGGCACGCTGATGGACGCGGTCATCGCCATCGAGGAGGTGGCCGCCGCCTGCCCGCGCAGCGCCGACGTGATCCAGGCGGGAAATTTCGGCGCGATCCGCACGCTCGCCGAATATGCGACGCCCGGCCAGAAGGAGCGCTATCTCAAGCCGCTTCTGAAGGGCGAGACGCTGATCGGCCTCGGCATGTCGGAGCCGGGCGCGGGCTCCGCCGTCACCGACCTCGCCACGACCGCGACGCCCGACGGCGAGGGCTACCGCCTCAATGGCGGCAAGGTGTTCACCAGCCACTCGGCGGAGGCCGACATCTTCCTGATCTATTGCCGCTTCGGGCCGGGCGTGGGCGGCATCGGCTCGGTCATGATCGAGCGGGGCGCGGACGGCTTCACCCAGGGAAAGCCCGTCCACTACATGAACGACGAGGCGTGGTGCGCGCTCTATTTCGACAATGTGTACGTGCCGCCGGAGAACGTGCTGCTGGGCCCCGGCGGCTTCAAGAAGCAGATCCAGGGCTTCAACGCGGAGCGGATCGGCAACACCGCGCGCTCGCTGGCGCTCGGCCGCTATGCCTATGAGGCCGCGCGCGAGCACGTCCTGCACCGGGAGCAGTTCGGCCGCCCTCTCGCCGACTTCCAGGGCATCCAGTGGAAGTTCGCGGAAATGAAGATCCGGCTCGACGCCGGGCAGTTGCTGCTCTACCGCGCCGCGACACGGGCCGACCGGGGCCTGCCGTCGGCGGAGGACACCTCCATCGCCAAGGCGTTCTGCAACCGCGCGGGCTTCGACATCGCCAACGAGGCGCTGCAATGCATGGGCGGTGGCGGTTATTGCCGGGATTCGCTGGTCGAATACTGCTTCCGCAAGACGCGCGGCTGGATGATCGCGGGCGGATCGAACGAGATGATGCTGAACCGCATCGCCGAGCACGTGTTCGACCGCCGCTTCTCGCAGCGCCCGCCGAAGCCCGCGGGCCGCGCATGAGCGTGGCGGCAGCCGGACGGACGCCCGCCCCCGAACGCGATGGGGACGGCAGCGGCGCGGCGCTCGCGCGCGCTCTGTTCGCGCCGCGCACGGTCGCGCTGATCGGCGCGTCGGGCGACCCGCGCAAGACGACCTCGCGCCCGCAGCGCTTTCTCGCGCGCCACGGGTTCGCGGGCCGGGTGGTGCCGGTGAACCCGACGCGGCCCGAAATCTTCGGCGTGCCCTGCGCCCCGGACGTGACCGCCATCGACGGGCCGGTCGACCACGCCTTCGTCATGGTCGGAACCGATGCCGTGGAAGACGCGGTGGCGGCCTGCGCGGCGAAGGGCGTGGCCTGCGCCACCATCCTCGCCAGCGGCTTCTCCGAGGCGGGACCGGAGGGCAAGGCGCGCCAGGCCCGCGTGGTGCAGATCGCGCGCGGCGCGGGCATGCGCCTCGTCGGGCCCAATTCGCTGGGCGTGATCGACACGCGCGCAGGGCTGACGCTCTCGGCCAATGCCGTGCTGGAACTGCCGCGTCTGACGAAGGGGCGGATCGGCGTCATCTCGCAATCGGGCAGCATGATCGGCGCGCTCGCCTCGCGCGGGGAGGCGCGCGGCCTCGGCTTCTCCACGCTCGTCTCGACCGGCAACGAGGCGGACCTGACCGTCGGCGACTTCATCCGCCTGATGGTCGCGGACGAGGGCACCGACGCGATCCTGCTGTTCCTCGAGACGGTGCGGGAGCCTGAGCGCCTCATGGCCGCCTGCCGGTTGGCGCACGAGGCGGGCAAGCCCGTCGTCGCCTACCGCCTCGGCCGGTCGGGCGCGGGCGAGGCGCTGGCCGTCTCGCACACCGGCGCCATCGCCGGATCGGGCGCGGCGGTCGACGCCTTCCTGCGCCATGCGGGCGTCTTTCTGGTCGACAGTTTCGAGGCGCTGGTCGAGGCGCCGCAGCTTCTCGCGGGCGCACGCGGCGCAGGCCAGGGCCGCATCGCGGTCGTCACCACGACGGGCGGCGGCGGGGCCATGATGGTCGACGCGCTGGGCACGCGCGGAGCGACACCCGTCCCGCCCCCGCCCGGCACGGTGGAGGCGCTGGCGGGGCACGGCCTCTCGCTCGACGCCCATGCGCCGCTGATCGACCTGACGCTGGCGGGCGCGCGGCCCGACACGGTGGGCGCGGCGGTCGGCGCGCTGATGGCGGAGGAGACGGTCGACGCCGTGGTCATGGTCGTCGGCTCGTCCGCGCAGTTCCGGCCCGACCTCGCGGTCGATCCGCTGCTCGCGTTCGCGGATGCGCCCAAGCCCTTCGCCGTCTTCGCGGTGCCGGACGCGCCGGACGCGCTCAGGCGGCTCGCGGACGCAGGCATCGCCGCCTTCAGGACGCCGGAGGCATGCGCGGATGCACTGGCCGCCCTCGTCCGCCGCACCCCGCCGCCGCCGGTGGTGGACGCGCAGCGCGGCACGGCGCTCATCCCCCACCTGCCGCAGGACCGCACCCGCCTCGACGAGGCGGAGGGGGCGGCGTTGCTCGCCCGTCTCGGCCTGCCGTTCGCGGAGATGGTCACGGCGGCGACGCCGGACGACGCGGCGGGTGCCGCAGACCGCATCGGCTACCCGGTCGCGCTGAAGATCCTGTCGCCCGACATCGCGCACAAGACGGACGCGGGCGGCGTGGTCCTCGGCCTCGGCGACGGCGCGGCGGTAAAGGCCGCGGCGGCGGAGATGCCGGAGCGCGTGGCGCAGGCGCACCCGGAAGCCGCCATCGCGGGCGTTCTCGTGCAGCGCATGGAAAAGGGCCTGGGCGAGGTGCTCGCCGGCTACCGGCGCGATCCCGTCGTCGGCCCCATCGTGACCGTCGCCATGGGCGGCGTGCTGGCGGAGCTTTACCGGGACGCCGCGATCCGGCCCGCGCCGGTGACGGTCGAGACGGCGCGCGAAATGATCGCGGAGGTCCGGGGGCTGAAGGCGCTGTCGGGCTGGCGGGGGCTGCCGCGCGGCGACCTCGACGCGCTCGCCGAGGCGATCGCGGCGCTGTCGCAACTCGGTGCGCCGGGCCTTGAGCGCGTCGCGGAGGCGGAGGTGAACCCGCTGCTGGTCAAGGCCGAGGGCGCGGGCGTCGCCGCACTCGACGCCCTCGTCGTGCTTGCTCCTTGAGGCCGCCTACCAGCCGAGGAAGCGGGCGAAGCCGGACACGGGCTCCCGCTCTGTCGTGAGGTCGTTGATGCGCGCGGACTTGTCCTCGTAGCCGAGCGCCATGCCGCAGATGACGATCTCGTCCTCCGGGATGGAGAGGTGCCGGCGCACGATGGCCGGGAAATTGGCGAGCGCGGCCTGCGGGCAGGTGTGCAGCCCGTGGCCGCGGGCCGCGATCATCACGTTCTCGATGAACATGCCGCAGTCGAGCCAGCTTCCCGTCTCCAGCCGCCGGTCGACGGTGAAGAACAGGCCCGCCGGCGCGCCGAAGAAGGTGTAGTTCTGCCCGTGCTGGCGGTGCATCGCCGCCTTGTCGCCCTTCTCGATGCCGAGGAGGCCGTACATGTCCCAGCCAACCTTGCGGCGCCGGCCGAGATAGGGCTCGAACCATTGCGTCGGATAGTATTCGTACTCCCGCTTCGCCTCCTGCGCCGGGTCGTCGTGGGCGGCGAGCAGGTCGGCGATCAGCGCCTTCTGCGGCGCACCCGCGACCGCATAGACCTTCCAGGGCTGCGTGTTGGTGCCGCTGGGCGCGCGGGCCGAGACCTCCAGGATATGCTCGACCAGCGCGCGCGGCACGGGCGTCGGCAGGAAGGCGCGGACCGAGCGGCGGCTGGCGATGGCGTCGTCGACGCTTTCCGCGACGTCGGCCTCGGGCGGCACGGGGAAGTTTTTCGCGCGCACGCTCATGCCCCTGCCCCGCGCGTCCAGCCCGCGAACTCCCGGTCGCGCAGTTCGCGGCGGCGGATCTTGCCGGAGGCGGTCTTGGGCAGGTCGTCGACGAATGCGACGCGGCGCGGGTACTTGTAGGGGCCGGTCAGGCGCTTGCAATGGTCCTGCAGGTCCTTCACCAGCGCGTCGGAGCCCTCGAAACCGCGCTTCAGCACCACGAAGGCCTTCACCACCTCGCCGCGCTCCTCGTGCGGGCTGGCGACGGCGGCGCACTCGGCGACCGCCTCATGCTCCATCAGCACGTTCTCCACCTCCATCGGCCCGATGCGGTAGCCGGCCGAGTTGATCACGTCGTCCGACCGCCCCTCGTAGAAGAGATAGCCGTCACCGTCCATGCGGGCGAGGTCGCCGGTCAGGAACCATTCCCGCCCGTCCACCGTGACGCGGTTCGCCGCCGTCCGCTCCGGTTCCTTCCAGTAGCCGAGCATGACCTGCGGGTTCGGCAGGCCGATGACGAGGCGGCCGACCGTCTCCGGCGGCGCAATCCTGCCGTCGGCGTCCAGCACGGCGGCGTCGGTGCCCGGCAGCGGCTTGCCCATGGAGCCGGGCTTCACCGGCAGCGGCGGATAGTTGAGCACGGTCATCAGCGTCTCGGTCTGGCCGTAGCCGTCTAGCAGGTCGACGCCGGTCAGCCGCTTCCAGGCGCGCACGATCTCCGGGTTCACGCTCTCCCCCGCCGAGACGGTCAGGCGCAGCGCGGAGAGATCGTGGCCGGAGACATCCTCCTGCACCAGGCGGCGCAACTCCGTCGCCGCCGCGCAATAGACGCTCACGCGGTAGCGCGCCAGCGTCTCCAGCCGCAGCTTCGGGTCGTAGCGGCCATGGTAGAAGACCACCGTCGAGCCGCAGCTCCACGGCCCGAACAGGATCGAGGTGCCGGCCTTGCTCCAGCCCGTGTCGGCGGTGCACCACATCACGTCGCCGGGGCCGAGCGTCAGCCAGTACCAGGCCGAGACGCGCCAGGCGAAGAGCCCGCGGCTGGCGTGCAGCACGCCCTTCGGGTGC
>JAJLJT010000012.1:0-1287 GCA_033844555.1 Alphaproteobacteria bacterium
GCCCCAGTCCTGGCACTGCGGCACCTCCAGCGGCGCCATGGCCGGGTGCGTGTGGCGGAACACCATGGCGGTGGCGAACAGCACGCCGAATTCCATGCGCCGGTTCCACATCTCCACGAGCGCCTTTTCGAGCGCGGTCGCCCCGAACAGCGGCGGCTCGGGCTGCAACTCCTCGAAATAGCGGCAGATCGCCACCGATTCCGTGATGACCGTGCCATCGTCGAGTTCGAGCGCGGGCAGGAGCGCCTGCGGGCTCTTGGCGCGGTATTCTGGCGTCTTGTGCTCCTGTTTCATGATGTCGACGGGGACGAGATCGACCTTGATCCCCTTCTCGGCCAGGAACATGCGCACGCGCCGCGGGTTGGGCGCCATCTTGGAGTCGTAGAGCTTCACGGCGGCTGGTCTCCCCTTTCGTGCGGCCCGTTCACGGGCCGTCTCTCATCGTGGAGACGACGGTAGAGGGGCGGATGTGCCCGGGCAAGCCCGCCCCGCGCGCGGCGGCCTTGCACACCGGTTCGATCCGCGCGAGAAACGCACCCGGAACAAGGATCGACGACGGGCGGGAATGCCCGCAGCGCAAGGGAGACCGGAACGCATGAGCATCAGGTTCGACGGACGGGTCGCGATCGTCACGGGCGCGGGCGGAGGCCTTGGCCGCGCGCACGCGCTGGCCTTCGCCGAGCGGGGCGCAAAGGTCGTGGTCAACGACCTGGGCGGCGCGGTCGACGGCACCGGTGGCTCTTCCGACGCCGCGAAGGCCGTGGTGGAGGAAATCCGCGCGGCAGGCGGCGAGGCGGTCGCCAACGGCTCCTCCGTGACCGACGAGGCGGGCGTCGCGCGGCTCGTCCAGGATGCGATGGACGCCTATGGCCGGATCGACATCCTGGTGAACAACGCGGGCATCCTGCGCGACAAGACCTTCGCCAAGATGACGCTCGCCGACTTCCGCGCCGTTCTCGACGTGCACCTGATGGGGGCGGCGATCTGCTCCCACGCGGTGTGGCCGGTGATGCGCGACCAGGGCTATGGCCGGATCGTGATGACCACGTCGACCAGCGGCCTCTACGGCAATTTCGGGCAGGCGAACTATGGCGCGGGCAAGATGGGCCAGGTCGGCCTGATGCAGACGCTGAAGATCGAGGGCGAGAAGTACAACATCCGCGTCAACGCGGTCGCCCCCGTCGCAGCGACCCGCATGACGGAGGACCTGCTGCCGGAGGACTTCCTGAAGCTGCTGCAGCCGGAGCGGGTGTCGCCCGCGGTCCTCTACCTCGCGAGCGACGACGC
>JAJLJT010000013.1:0-3872 GCA_033844555.1 Alphaproteobacteria bacterium
GAGGCGGGCGCGAACACCATCCATGGCATCAGCTTCAGCGTGTCGGAGGCGGACAGGCTGCTCGACACCGCCCGCGCAGAGGCCGTGGCGGACGCGCGCCGCAAGGCGGAGATCTATGCCAAGGCCGCGGGCGTGCGTCTCGGGAAGGTGCTGCGGATCGACGAGGCGGGCGGCGGCGGCCCGCAGCCCCTCTACCGCGTCAAGGCCATGGCGATGGAGGCGATGCGCGCCGACACCCCCGTCGCGCCGGGCGAGCAGACGCTCGGCATATCCGTCAGCGTCCTGTGGGAACTGGAGGATTAGGCGGGGCGGAAGAGAAGGGGGCCTATGCCCCCTTCACCTTGTCACGCAGCGCGAACTTCTGGATCTTGCCCGTTGATGTCTTTGGCAATTCGTCGAAGATCACATGGCGCGGGCACTTGTAGTGCGCGAGCCGCTCCCGGCACCAGGCGACGATCTCCTCCTGCGTCGCGGACTTGCCGGGTTTCAGCTCGATCACGGCACAGGGCGTCTCTCCCCACTTCTCGTCGGGCTTGGCGACCACGGCCACCGCGGCGACGGCCGGGTGCTTGTAGATCGCGTCCTCCACCTCGATGGAGGAGATGTTTTCCCCGCCCGAGATGATGATGTCCTTCGAGCGGTCCTTGAGCTGGATGTAGCCGTCCGGGTGCATGACGCCCAAGTCGCCCGAATGGAACCAGCCGCCGGCGAACGCCTCCTGCGTGGCCTTGGCGTTCTTCAGGTATCCCTTCATCACGATGTTGCCGCGGAACATGACCTCGCCCAGCGTCTCGCCGTCCGCCGGCACAGGCTCCATCGTCTCGGGGTCCATGACGGTCAGCCCTTCGAGCGCGGTGTAGCGCACGCCCTGGCGCGCCTTGCGGGTGGCGCGGGCGTCGGGCTCCAGCGCGTCCCATTCCGCCTTCCACTCGTTGGCGACGGCGGGACCGTAGGTTTCGGTCAGGCCGTAGACGTGGGTCACGTCGAAACCCGCGTCGCTCATGCCGGCCAGCACCGATTCCGGCGGCGGCGCGGCGGCGGTGATGAAGTGGACGCGGTGGGGAAGCGGCTGCTTTTCCTCGTCCGGCGCGTTCAGCAGCGTCGACATGACGATCGGCGCGCCGCACAGGTGCGTGACGCCGTGGCGCGCGATCGCCTCGTACATCGCCTTCGCCCGCACCTGGCGCAGGCAGACATGGGTGCCCGCGACCATCGCGATCGTCCAGGTGAAACACCAGCCGTTGCAGTGGAACATCGGCAGCGTCCACAGATAGACCGGATGCCGCCCGATGTCGCCCGCCGCCACGTTCGCATAGCCCATCAGGTGCGCGCCGCGGTGATGGTAGACGACGCCCTTCGGATTGCCCGTCGTGCCGGAGGTGTAGTTGAGGCTGATCGCATCCCACTCGTCGTCCGGCATCGACCATTCGTCCTCGGCGTCGCCGGTCGCGATGAACTCCTCGTAATCGTGCTGGCCGATGCGGGATCCGTCCTGCGGAAACTCCGGATCGTCGTAGTCGATCACCACGGGGCGAACCTTCGCCTTGGCGAGCGCGGCCCGCATGATCTCCGAAAACTCCCCGTCCACGATGACGACCTTGCTCTCGGCATGGTCGAGCTGGAAGGCGATGATGTCCGCGTCGAGGCGCGTATTCAGCGAATGCAGCACCGCGCCCGTCATGGGCACGCCGTAGTGTGCCTCCAGCATCGCGGGAACATTCGGCAGCATCACCGTAACCGTGTCGCCCTTTCCGATGCCCATTTTTGTGAGTGCCGACGCGAACTTGCGGCAGCGAACGTAGAACTCCTCGTAAGTCATGGACATTTCGCCATGAAGCACCGCCGTGCGCGCGGGGAAAACCCGCGCCGTGCGGTCGAGGAAGCTCAGCGGCGTCAGCGGCTGATGGTTCGCGGGCGTCTTCGGCAGATCGCGGTCATAGGGGCTGGACGTGGTCATCGACTCTCCCTCGGGCTGGATCGTTGGGGCCGCACGGTCTCGCGGCGCAGGCGGCCTCTTCTCCCTCGCCGCGAACGCTAGCCACTTGGCCGCCCGACGGCAACGGCTGTTGCGCATCGGCTCGCCGGAAGGCTTCGCTTGCCCTAGAATTCCTGCCATGCGCGCGTGGCGGACAATCCGGGCCAGCCTGCTTGCCGCGGGGCTGTGGGTCGCCCCGGCCGCGGCGGAGGAGCCTGTCGCGCTGGAGCTTGTGCTGGCGCTCGACACCTCGGAAAGCGTGAACGCGGAGGAATTCGCCCTGCAGGCGCGCGGCCTGGCCGCCGCCTTCGCCCATCCGCGCGTGCAGCAGGCAATCGCCCGGGCGGGCGATGGGGGCGTCGCCATCGCCGTCACGCAATGGGCGGGCCTGGGGGAGCAGACCGTCTCGATCCCCTGGACGCATTTGCGGGGGGAGGCGGACGCCGACGCGCTGGCCGCCCGGCTGGCTGGGCTGGAGCGCGCGTATCTCGCCGGCGGGACCGGGATCGCGGCGGCGCTGACCCACGCGGCGGCGCTGTTCGAGGGGAACGGCTTTGCCGGCGAGCGCCTGGTGATCGACATCTCCGGTGACGGGCGGGAGAACCGGGGCGGCGACGTTGCCGGTGTGCGCGATGCGATCGTGGCGCGGGGGATCGGCATCAACGGCCTGCCGATCCTCAACGAGGACCGCTTTCTCTACTACTACTACCGTGGGAACGTGATCGGCGGGCCCGGTGCTTTCGCCGAGATCGCCAACGATTACAACGACTTTGCGAACGCCATCGTGGAGAAACTCGTGCGGGAGATCGGCGCGCCCGCCTTGTCGGGCCTGCCGGCGCCGGAGGGCGGCCTCGCGGCATTGTTTCCCGCGCGTTGAAGAAGATTCGCATTCGTTCGCTCTTGGAAAGACCTCTCCGGTCTGCTTCCTTCGTGCACCGGAACGCCGGCACCGCCACGACCGGCCCTCAAGACCAAGGACGGAGGACATGTCCATGAGCACGCTCGACCTGCCGCACGGCATGGAGATCACGGGGCCGATCAAGCCCGGCTACGAGACCATCCTGACGCGCGAGGCGCTGGAACTGGTGGCGAAGCTGCATCACGCCTTCGATGGCCGCCGGAAGGAGCTGCTCGCCCGCCGCGCCGCCCGGCAGGTCGACCTCGACCGGGGACTGGGCCTCGATTTCCTGCCCGAGACGGCGGAGGTCCGCGAGGGCGACTGGACGATCCGCGGCACGCCCGAAGATCTGCAGGACCGTCGGGTGGAGATCACCGGCCCGGTCGACCGCAAGATGGTCATCAACGCGCTCAACTCCGGCGCGTCGTGCTTCATGGCGGACTTCGAGGACGCCTCGACGCCGACCTGGGACAACATGATCGGCGGCCAGATCAATCTGCGCGACGCCAACCGGCGCGAGATCGACTTCACCGACGAGGTGACGGGAAAGGCCTACCGTCTGAACGAGCGCCATGCCGTCCTCATCGTCCGGCCACGCGGCTGGCACCTGGACGAGGCGCATGTTCTCGTCGACAAGACAAGGGTTTCCGGGTCGATCTTCGACTTCGCGCTCTACCTCTTCCACAATCATGAGGCGCTGAAGGCGAAGGGGTCGGGCCCCTATTACTATCTGCCGAAGATGGAACACCACCTGGAGGCGCGTCTTTGGAACGACGTGATCGTCATGGCGCAGGAGCATCTGGGCCTACCGGTCGGCACGGTGAAGTCGACCGTCCTGATCGAGACGATCACCGCCGCCTTCCAGATGGACGAGATCCTCCATGAACTCCGCGACCACATCGTCGGGCTCAACTGCGGCCGCTGGGACTATATCTTCAGCTATATCAAGAAGTTCCGGAACCGTCCTGAGTTCGTGCTTCCGGACCGCTCGGCGGTCGG
>JAJLJT010000014.1:0-5577 GCA_033844555.1 Alphaproteobacteria bacterium
GCTCGACGCGCTCTGCCTCAGCCGGGCGGTGGCCGATGCACTGCATCTGCCATGGCGTGCGCGCCGCGTCGCGGAACATCCCGAGGTTGAAGCTCTGGCCGCGCTTGTCCCATAAGGGGAAGATATACCCGCCCTTCGGCTGGTGGCAGGCCTGCATGCCGCATGCTAGGGTCGCTTCCGGCAGGCGCACGACAGAGTTGAGGACAGCAGATGAGCCAGACGCGGCAGCCCGGCAAGGATCCGGAGAAGGCGGCGGAAACGCCGGAACACAAGGCGGACCCGGCGGCAGAGACCACGCCCGAGGCGCCTGCGTCGGATACGTCTGGAACGCAGGCCGCCGAGTCTGAAAGCGCTGCGCATCCCGCGACGGTGGACGCCGAGCCCGAGCATGATCAGGAACACGACCATGACCACGAGGAAGGCCGGCCCGCGAGTTTCTACGTGGCGGCAGCGCTCGCCCTGCTGATCGCGGGCGCCGCAGGGTTTGCGGCGATCCAGCCCTGGCTCGCACGTATTCTTCCGGCATCTCTCGCAGACCATATCGCACCGCGCACCGAGGATCCGCGTGTCGCGAGCCTGTCGCAGGAGATCGCGGACCTGCGCCAGGCGCTCGACGCGCAGCCGGCGCCCGCGGACGGGCCTTCGCGCGAAGAGGTGCAGGGTCTCGCTCAGGGTCTGACCGACGTTACGGAACGGCTGGGGGTCGTCGAGGAACGCGTCGAGGCCGCGCCCGAGGCGCCGGCTGAAGTCCAGCTCCCGCAAGAGGTGCAGGACCGGCTCGCCGCGCTGGAGACCACGGTCGCGGCGCTACAGCCGGGCGACAGCAGCGGCGGTGGCCAGACTGTGGCCGAGGCGCTGGCCCCCATGACCGCGCGGATCGCAGACCTGGAGCGCGAGCTGGCCGCCGTTCGCCAGGGGCGGGCCCAGGCCGCGCTCGAAGCCGAAATCGACGCCTTGCGACAGCGGCTTGCGGAGGTGGAGGCGGCGCGCGGCGATGCTGCCGCAGCCAAGGCCGTGGCGCTCGCCCGCCTGTCGGCGGACGTCGGGGAGGGCCGGGCCTACGCCACCTCGCTGGAGGCATTTCGCGGGGTATGGGGCGATGCAGGCGCGCTCCCGGCGCTGGAGGCCTATGCTGGAACGGGACTGCCTGACCTGGAGGCGCTGCGGCGCGGCTTCCCGCAGGCCGCGCGCGCTGCCCAGCGCGGCGCGGCGGTGCCCGACGATGCCGGCATGCTCGACCGGATATGGGGCAGTGCCCGGACGCTCGTGACGGTGCGGCCGGCCGGCGACAGCGAGGGCACGTCGGTGGGCGCGATCCTGTCACGCGCCGAGGCGAAACTCGCTCGCGGCGATCTCGACGGCGCCGTCGCCGACCTCACGGCCCTGCCGCCCGATGCCGCGGCGGCCGAGGAGATGGCGGCGTGGCGCGCGCGCGCGGAGGGCCGCCTCGATGCGCTGGCCGAACTTGATGCTCTCGAAACCCGTGCGCTGGCCGATCTCGCCGGAACGCAGCCCGGGGCGGAGGGGAGCGCCCGATGATCCGTGTCCTGATCACGCTTGCCGTCCTGCTTGTGCTGGTCGGAGGGACGGTGTGGGTGGCCGAGCAGCCCGGCGCAGTGTCGGCCACCTGGTTCGGCTGGCGGTTCGAGACCAGCGCGGCGGTCGCCGTGTTCGGGCTGTTGATCGCCGGCGGCATTCTCGCGCTGGCGTTTCTCGTCCTGCGAACGCTTTGGGTCAGTCCGCGGCGCGTGGGGCGGTTCTTCCGCCGCAAGCGGGAGGAAAGCGGGTACGAGGCGTTGTCGCGGGGGCTGGTCGCAGTTGCGGCGGGTGACGCCAAGGCAGCCGACAAATATGCGCGCATCGCCGAGCGCAAGCTGGAGCAGCCCGCGCTCACGCGGCTGCTCAACGCCCAGGCCGCGCAGTTGGGCGGCGACGATGTGCGCGCGGAGCGCTATTTCGACGCCATGGCGAAGGAGCCGCAAACCGAGCTTCTGGGTCTTCGCGGGCTGATCGTGCAGGCGCTGCGCAAGGGCGACAAGCAGTTGGCCCGCGATCTCGCCGAAAAGGCGCGCGCCCGCGCGCCCCGCACCGCGTGGGCGCACACGACGCTGTTCGATCTCGAGACCGACCTCGGGGATTGGGCCAATGCGCGCCGCACGCTGGTCGAGCAGCGGCGGATCAAGCTGATCGACAAGGGGACGGCGACGCGCCGCGAGGCCGTGCTGACGCTCGTGCAGGCCCGCGACAAGCTGGATGCCGGAGACGTCGCGGAGGCCCGGCGCCTCGCGACGGATGCGGCGAAGGCCGCGCCCGGTCTGGTTCCGGCGGCGGTGCTGGCGGCGCAATTGCTGGCAAGGGACGGTGAGCAGCGGAAGGCAGGGAAGGTGCTGCGCGCCGCCTGGGCGCAGGCGCCGCATCCCGATCTGGCGACGGCCTGTATCGGGATCGTGCCGGACGAGGACATGGCCAGCCGCCGCAAGCGGATCGAGAAGATGCTCGCGGCCAATCCGGATCATGCGGAAAGCCGGCTGTCGCGCGCCGAGCTTGCCATCGCGGCTGAAGACTGGACCGCGGCCCGCGACGCGCTGTCAGGGCTGGATACGGCGCATGCGGACGCGCGGGTGTGCACCCTGCTCGCCACAGTTGCGAAAGGGTCGGGAGAGGACGAGGCGATCGTGCGGGCATGGCTTGCCCGTGCGCTTACCGCGCCGCGGGGGCCGCAATGGGTCTGCGACTCCTGCGGGCACGCGCCGGGGCGGTGGGAGGCGGTCTGCCCGGCGTGCGGCGCCTTCGACACGTTCGCCTGGCAGGAGGCAGGCAGCGTGGAGCCGGCGCTGGCGCTGTCGCCTGCGGTCCTGCCGCTGCTGACCGCGGCGGACCGGGCTGCGGCCGAGGACGGGGCCGGGGACGGGGACGGGGCGGAGGACGCTGCGAAGGACGCGGCGGACGGGGCGGTCGCGGAGCCTGTGTCCGAGGGGGCGCCTCCATCCACGGCCGAACCGGCACAGGACGCCCGGCCCAGGCCCGCGGCTACGCCATCTCGGGCGGCGCAGGCGGGAGATCCGGCGATGGCTGAGCGCATGAACCGCGCGCCGGACCTGGATCATCGGCCCGACGATCCGGGCATCGACGGTCACCCCGCCACAGGCAAGGGCGTGCCGCCGCGGTACTGAGGCCGGGAGCCGGCGGACGCCGCCGCGAAAAGCGCTCGTGGAGCGGTTCTAGGCTCTTGCATCGCGGCGCAAAGATTCATATGGTCCGCGCCGCCTCGACGGAGCGGCCCCTTGGTCCGCAGCCGTTTCACATGCGACATGCCGGTGTAGCTCAGGGGTAGAGCAGGTCATTCGTAATGACAAGGTCGGGAGTTCAAATCTCTCCACCGGCACCATTCCCCCGCCTGTGCAATCCAGTCACCCCACGATCTCCGCGCAGCGGCGTTTGACAGACGCCTTGCGCTTGCGTTTGCTCTGTAACGGACGCGGCGGAGCGCGGAGGCGTGGGGGCACCGCATGGCAGGAGGACGGGTCGAGGGGCGCGTGGCGCTCGTGACGGGAGCGGCGCAGGGGCTGGGGGCCGCGATCGCGCGCATGCTGGCTGGCGAGGGCGCGCGCGTCCTGCTGACCGATCTCCAGGCGGACAAGGCAGAAGGCGTCGCCGCCGCGATCCGCGCGGCGCATGGAGACGCTGCCGCCCGCGCGGTTCGGCACGACGTGACGTCCGAAGACGGCTGGGCAAGGGCTGTCGCCGCGGCGGAAGCCGGCTTCGGCGGGCTGCACGTCCTGGTCAACAATGCCGGGATCGTCGAACTTGGCACCGTCGAGGAGACGCCGCCCGAGGTGTGGCGGCGCATGCACGCGGTAGACCTCGACAGCGTCTATCTCGGCTGCCGCGCGGCGCTGCCGCTGATGCGGGCGTCGGGCGGCGGGTCCATCGTCAACATCTCCTCGATTTCGGGCATCGTCGCGGGCGCGAACCTCGCCGCCTACAATTCGGCCAAGGCGGCGGTACGGCACCTGACGAAGTCGGTCGCGCTCCATTGCGCGAAGCTGGCGCGCGAGGGGCAGCCGCTCGTGCGCTGCAATTCCGTGCACCCGGTCTTCATCGACACGCCGATGATCGCCCCGCTGACCGGCGGCGGAGATGCGGGGCGGGGGCGGCTCGAAAAGCAGATCCCCATCGGGCGCATTGGCGCGCCGGAAGACGTCGCCCATGCCGTCCTTTACCTTGCGGGCGAGGAATCCAGATTGATGACCGGTGCCGAACTGGTGCTCGATGGAGGCCTCAGTGCGCAATAGCCGGCCCAAGGCCGATCGCAGGGGATCACAGCAGCCATGACCGACAAGCCCGTTCTGCTGGTGGTGCATCAGCTGACCTCGGACCCGGGGCGCATCGGGCGGGCCATCGCGCGCCGCGGCTACCGGCTCGACGTGCGCTGCTGCGCGGCGGGGTATGAGTTGCCGCCGGATCTCTCGGATCATGCCGCCGTCGTGGTGTTCGGCGGGCCGATGAGTGCGAACGACGACCATCTTGCCTTCCTGCGCAAGGAGATGCGCCTGATCGAGCGGGCGCTGGAGACGGATGTGCCGTTCCTGGGGGTCTGTCTGGGCCACCAGATGATGGCGCGGGTGCTGGGCGGGCGCGTGGTGAAGCATCCGGCCGGCGAGGTCGAGATCGGCTACTGGCCGATACGCGCGACGGAGCCCGGCAAGCCACTCTTCGGCGAGGAGATGACGGTCTACCAATGGCACCGCGAGGGCGTGGAGCTTCCGCCGGATGCTGGCATCGAGGTGCTCGCCCGGTCGGAGCGCTTCGACAACCAGGCCTTCCGGGTGGGCCCCGGCGCCTATGGCATCCAGTTCCACGTCGAACTGACGACCGGCATGATGCAGCGGTGGCTGCAGCGCGGACGCCCCGACCCCTCCGTCCCGGGCACAATGCCGCGCGCCGAGCAGCTTGCCGCCCGCCGCCAGCATGACGCGAACCTTCGACGCTGGCTCGACGGCTTTATCGAGCACTGGATGCACGGGGCCGAGATGGATGCCGGCGCGCCGCGGCAGACGGCCTGACGACGCACCCGAACGGGCGCGCGGTTTCGTCTGACGTTCGGAAGCGGACTGCCGGGCGGGGAATGGTGGAGCCGAGGGGAGTCGAACCCCTGACCTCAGCAATGCGAATGCTGCGCTCTCCCAACTGAGCTACGGCCCCGCGCCCTTGGGACGCGGACTTGTAGCGGCGGCGCTGCGGCTCTGTCAAGCGGCTGCACGAGGTCATTTCGGGCGGAAAGCGCGGCCCGGTCCGCGATCCCTTGCGCCGCGCGCCGGGCACGGCTACATCGGTCGGGACCGGAAAGCCCGGCGCAACGGAAACGTTCGCGCAGGACACGGCCGACAAGGGGGGACAGCCGCCGTCATGTGTTCGCTACTCTACCTGATCACCACGGTCATCCAGCTCTATATCTATGTCATCATCATCCAGGCGGTGATGAGCTGGCTGCTCGCCTTCAACGTGATCAACATGCACAATGCCTTCGTGGCGAGCGTCGCGCGCGCTCTCTACCAGTTGACCGAACCGGCGCTG
>JAJLJT010000015.1:0-3177 GCA_033844555.1 Alphaproteobacteria bacterium
CCGTGGCCCGTGTCGATGTCGGCGGTCTGCGTCTGGCCCGTCACGTGCAGCAGCGGCGCGCCGCCGAAGCGCGCCTCGACGAGGCCCGGCACCGCGTTCGCAGCCCCCGGTCCGGTGGAGGTGAACAGCACGCCGAGGCGCCCCGAGACGCGGGCATAGGCGTCGGCCATGTGCGCGCCGCCCATCTCGCCCCGCGCCATCACGAAACGGATCGCGTTGCCGCGCCCGATGGCGTCGAGCATCGGGATGTTGTGGACCGAGACGATGCCGAACACGGTCTCGACGCCCAGCGCGTGGAGGAAGTCGGCAACGAGGTCGCCGACGGTACAGGTGCCTGTCATGTGCAGGTGGTCCTTCGTGCTTGTTCTGTCGTTCGGGGCGGTCAGGGGGTCAGGACAACGCGGCCCACGACCTTGCCCGCGCGCAGGTCGGCGAGCGAGCGGCCGGCGTCGGCGAAGGGGCGGCACTCGATGGGCACCTCGGGCAGGCCGTGCGCCTTCACGAGATCGACGAGGGCGCGCAATTCCTCAAGCGTGCCGACATAGCTGCCCTGGATGGTGATCGCGCGCATCGGGATGTAGGGGACGGGGATCGTCACGTCGCCGCCCAGCAGCCCGACCACGACGACCTTGCCGCCGCGCGCCAGAAGCTCGATCCCGAGGTCGAGGGAGGACCCGCTTCCCACGAGGTCGAGGACGATGTGCACCGTTCCGCCCGCGGCCTTGCGGATCTGCGCGGCCGCGTCCTCGGCGCCCGGATCGACGGCGGCCGCCGCGCCCGCCTTCAGCGCCGCGGCGCGCTTGGCGGGGTCCGGCTCCACCACGACCGCGCCCTTCGCGCCCATCATGCCCATGAGGCCGAGCGCCATGAGCCCCAGACCGCCCGCGCCCATGACCACCAGCATGTGGCGGGAGAGGTCCGCGCCGAACTTGCCGAGCGCGCTGTAGGTCGTGAGGCCGGAGCAATTGAGCGGCGCGGCCTTCACCGGGTCGAGCCCGTCCAGCGGCACGAGATAGCGCGCGTCCGGCACCAGCAGGTGATCGGCATAGCCGCCCGCGCGGTTCACGCCCAGGAAGCGCGGCCTGCCGCAATAATTCTCCTGCCCGCCCGCGCACACCGGGCAGTCGCCGCAGCCGATCCAGGAGAAGGCGAGCACCTTGTCGCCCGGCTTCACACCGGTCGCGTCCGGGCCCGCGGCGACCACCTCGCCCGCCGTCTCGTGGCCCATGGTCAGGGGGAAGTGCACCCGTCCCTCGAACGACAGCTTGCGCCCGTGGCCGAGGTCGTAGGCACCTTCCCAGATGTGCACGTCGGAATGGCAGACGCCCGCGCCCAGAACCTTCAGCAGCACCTCCGCGCCCTTCGGTTCGGGCAGCGGCTCCGTCGCCTCGGCCAGCGGGGTCTCGAACCCGGTGAGCTGGTAGCTGCGCATCGTTCCGGTCATCGGCTGTCCCTCTCCCTCCCGTTTCGTGGGTCTTGTTTGCGGGCAAGCCTAGCCAATGGCCCGCCCGGCCACAAAGGCAAAGCCGCGCGTGGCAGCCCGTCGCGGCGCGCAAGCCCCCTCGCGCGCCCCGGTGGATCGACAGGGCGGGCGCGGATGCTCTATCACTCACCCCGAACGCCGCTCCCGGGCGACGGCATGGCGGGCATGAGTGCGCGCAGGGTGTTCCCGCGGGGCAGGTCAAGAAACAATGCGCGCCAACGATGCGCGAGCCGAGGGAGAGCAGATGATCGATTTCTCCATGACCGACCGTCAGCGCGAGCTGAAGGAGCGGGTCACCGCCTTCATCGACGGGACGGTCATTCCCTACGAGAAGGACAAGCGGGCCACGAGCCACGGCCCGACCGACGAGTTGCGGGTGGAGCTGAACGCGCTTGCGAAGGAGGCCGGCCTCTTTGCGCCGCATGTCTCGGAAGAATATGGCGGCATGGGCCTCGGTCACGTCGACCGGGCGATCGTGTTCGAGGCGGCGGGCCGTTCCCCCCTCGGCCCCGTCGCGCTGCATTGCGCCGCCCCCGACGAGGGCAACATGCACCTGCTCGAGAAGGTCGCCACGCCCGCGCAGAAGGAGCAGTTCCTGCGCCCGCTGGCGTCCGGCGCGGTGCGGTCCTGCTTCGCCATGACCGAGCGCGGCGGCGCGGGCGCCGACCCCAGCGACATGAAGACGGTTGCGACGCCCGACGGCGCGGGCGGCTATCTCATCAACGGCAGCAAATGGCTGATCACGGGTGCCGACGGCGCGGGCTTCTCCATCATCATGGCGACCGTCGACGACCCGAAGGGCAAGAGCGGGCCGACCATGTTCCTGACCCCGCTGCCGGCCGAGGGGGTCAAGCTCGACCGCCTCATGGACACGATGGATTCGAGCTTCACCGGCGGGCACGGCGAGATCGTCTACGAGAACCTGCGCGTCGGACCCGACGCCGTGCTGGGCGAGGTGGGCGAGGGCTTCCGCTACGCCCAGGTGCGGCTTGCGCCCGCGCGCCTCACGCACTGCATGCGCTGGCTGGGGGGCGCGACCCGCGCGCACGAGATCGCGACGGAGTACGCCCGCCAGCGGCACGCCTTCGGCAAGCCCATCGGCGAGCACGAGGGCGTGGGCTTCATGCTGGCCGACAACGAGATCGACATCGCCCAGTCGCGCCTGACGATCTGGCACACGGCGTGGCTTCTCGACCAGGGCGAGCATGCGCGACACGAATCCTCCATGGCCAAGGTCGCGGTGTCGGAGGCGCTGTTCCGCATCGTCGACCGCTGCGTGCAGACGCTGGGCGGCCTCGGCATGAGCCGCGAGACGGTGGTGGAGCAATTGTTCCGCGAGATCCGCGGCTTCCGCATCTATGACGGCCCGTCGGAGGTGCACCGCTGGGCCATCGCGAAACGGGTGATGAGGGCGAACCGGACATGAGCGGCATGTTCGACCTGACGGGCAAGGTGGCGGTCGTCACCGGCGGCGGACGCGGCATCGGGCGCGCCATCGCGGAGGCGCTGGCCGCGCACGGCGCGAAGGTGATGATCGCGAGCCGGTCGGAGGCCACGCTGAAGGAGGCCGCCGCCGCAATCGAGGCACAGGGCGGCACCGCGCGCCACCACGCCTGCGACGTGACGAAGGCGGAGGATCTGGAGGCGCTGCGCGACGCGGCGCTGGAGGCGTTCGGACGCATCGACATCCTCGT
>JAJLJT010000016.1:0-5312 GCA_033844555.1 Alphaproteobacteria bacterium
GCGAGCGCCACGATCGCGTAGATCGCCCAGGGGTGCAGCCCCCAGTGGAAGATCGTCGCCGCCATGCCGAGACGGCGGGCCTCAAGCTCGTTGCCGGCGGCGCCCGCCAGCGGCGCCCAGCTATCGGGCGAGCCGGCGCCCTCGGCGACCGACGAGGTGTAATGCGAGATCGGCTCCGACACGCCGAAGAACATCAGGCCGATGCCCATGCCCGCCGCGAACAGCATGGCGAACCAGCCTGTGTAGGAGTAATCGGGCGTGGCCTCCGTGCCCCCGATCCGGACCTTGCCGAGCGGCGAGACGATCAGGATCAGGCAGAGCACGACGAAGATGTTCGCCGACAGCAGGAAGAACCAGTCGAAGGTCGATGTGATGGCCGGCCGGAGCCAGCCGAAGAAAGCGGCCGCTTCCTGTTGCAGGGCAAGCGTGAACACCACGAAGGCGATGATCGTGAGGCCCGAGATCAGGAAGACCGGGTTGTGGATGTCGAGCCCGAACGGCCCGATCTGCGTCTGGATGTTGTCCTGGCCGACCTCGTAGTCGGTCTCGATGACGGCAGCCTGCCCTTCCGGGGTAAGGTCCGGTGTATCGGTCATGGGTTTGTCCTCATGTCTGGCGCGCAGATGCCATTGCCGCCGGGCTCGGCTTGCCGGAGCGCGGGGCGCGGGCGCGCGGATCAGCGGATCACGAATACGGAGCAGCCCGCGTGGGCGGCGAGGTAACCCGCATTCGACGCGAAGATGTGATCCGGGACGCCTGGAATGTGCGAGGCCATGACCACGAGATCGGCGTCCAGTTCCTCGATCGCGCCCATCAGGGTCTTGTCGAGGTCAATCGCCGGATCGTGGCTGGTGTAGGCCTTCGTCTCGATCTCGATGCCCCGCTGCTTCGACTGATCGGTGCCGAATGCGGCAAGCTTGCTGGCATATTCCGCCGGCGTATGCGCGACCGGGCTTGCCGCGGCCGCTGTCACGCCGACCAGGCACATCGGGATGCCATAATGTTTGGCAAGATCGGCCGCTGTATTGAGCGCCTTATCCAGGCGCTCAACGTGCGTCAGGTCCACGGGGACCATGATTCTTCGGTACATAACCCCAACCCCTCCCCTTCCAATATGGATTGGTCATCCTGTCCTTTGCCTCTGGATGACCTGACCCTATTAGACGGTTACGGGCCGGGGCAACCCCGCAAGCCCGACAATTCAGGGGCATTTACCGACGAGAACTTGCTCCGAGCCTAGCTGAGAGGCGGCATGACATGGCGGGCGAACCCCGGCCGGTCCGTCAGGCGCGCGTACCAGGCCTCGAGCTTCGGCAGGCGGGGGCGTGGAACGTCGAGCGCCACGAAGCGGTGCATCATCGGCCCCAGCGCGACGTCCGCAATGGTCAGACCATCGCCGACGAGGAAGGCCCCGTCCCCAAAGGCGCCTTCCAGCAGTTCCAGCGCTTGCGCCGCGCCCGACATGGCGGCGGCAACCGCGGCCGTGTCGCGCTTTTCCGGCGGCGTCCGGACGACCTGCATGATCAGCGTGCGCTGGTGCGGTTGTGCTGTAGACAATTGCCAGTCCATCCACTTGTCGGCAGCTGCGCGCACACCCGGATCCTCCGGCCAGAGCGACCCGGCGCCATAACGGGCGGCGAGGTAGCGCACGACCGCATTCGATTCCCAGACCGTGACGTCGCCGTCCTGCAGGGTGGGTACGAGGCCGTTCGGGTTCATGGCCCGGTATTCTGGCGTATCGGTTCCGCCGTAGGGGCCGCCCACGTCGTGCCGCACGATCTCCAGCCCCAGTTCCTCGCAGGTCCACAAGACCTTCTGCACATTGATCGAATTCGCCCGTCCCCAAAGCGTGATCATCGCCGCTGCTCCCTTTGTCCCCGGGGTTTCCGTGGCGACAGTAGCACCTTCTGACGGTCCCTCGGCAAGGCGGCCGCGACCAGCCCGATCGTTCCGCATCGTGAAACCCGCACTGGTTGAATAGGATTTGACTCAGAAAAACCTATGCGCGTACGAGAGGAAGCCGCGGTCGCTCGACGGGCGGCGTCTGTACAAAGGGGGACAAGGGAACATGGAAGCCATTCTTCCGATCATCATTCAGCTCGTCACCGGCGCGGTGGGCGGGAACGCCATCGGCGGCGCGATCCGCGAGCAGGCGCTCGGCATCATCGGCCGTACCATCGCCGGTGCCGCGGGCGGCGTCGGGGGCGGCTCCCTGCTCGCGATGCTGGCGGGCGGCGGGGCGGACCCGACGGGCGGCCAGCTTGCCGCGCTTCTGGGCGGTTTCGGCGGCGACCTGGTGGGCGGTGCGGCTGGCGGGGGCCTCCTCGTCGGCATCCTCGGAACCGTCGTCAAGGCGATGAAGGGTCAGCAGGCCTGATCCATCATCTTGCCGCTGGACAGGGGGCGGCACGCCGCGCTCTCCTGACCGGGCTGTGCGCGGGCACCGGGGGCGGCTGACGCTCCCGCGGCCCGCCGCACCCCGGGAGCGGCGATGCAATGCGACTGACCTTGCTCGGAACGGGCTGCCCCGTCGTGAGCCTCGACAGGTACGGGCCGGCCACACTGGTCCGTGCCGATGGCGCCGCGGTCCTGGTGGACTGCGGCTCCGGCGTGACCCAGCGCCTCGTTGCCGCGGGCTGTCCGGGGCGCGATCTCGACGCGGTGCTGTTGACGCACCTGCACTCCGACCACCTGGTCGATCTCTACCAGCTCATCGTCTCGTCCTGGCATCAGGGGCGGAACCGGCCGCAGCGGGTCTTCGGTCCGCCCGGCACGCGCGCCTATGTGATCGGGCTCATGGAGCTCTGGGCGGCCGAGCGTGCGCAGCGCATCGTGCACGAGGCGCGCCCCTCGACCCGCGGTCTCGAGGTCGAGGTGACCGAGATCGCCGACGGCTGGACGCTCGACCTCGAGGGGCTTGAGATCGCCGGGTTCGCCGTCGATCACAGGCCCGTGCGCCATGCTTTCGGATTTGCCTTCGCGCACGGGGGCAAACGTCTCGTCATCTCCGGCGACACGCGCCCCTGTCCCGCGCTGGAGGCTGCGGCCCAGGGCGCCGACCTGCTCGTGAACGAGGTCTTCATCCACCGTGAAATGCCCGTGGTGGCGGGCGTGCGGTCCGCCGAGACGGTCGCCAACGTCGGCGCCTATCACACGGCCTCGACCGAGGTGGGCAAGCTTGCCGAGCGCGCCGGCGTGCGGCTGCTGGCGCTCACCCACTTCGTGCCGCCCGACTGCGACGGGCAGGCGCTCCTGGCCGAGGTGGCGGCAGATTTCCGCGGTCCCGTGGTGGTGGGTGAGGACCTGATGACCTTCGACCTCGCGGCCGGCACGCTCTCCTACGGGCGCGCAGTGATGAGCCTTCCGGGCACTTGACCCCCGCGTGCCGCCGCCCTCTCATGGCGCGCAACCAACAGGACGCGAAGAGCCGGGGAGGGATACGCCCATGACATCGCCGCAGTCGGTCTTCACCGGACCGGAATTGTGCCGGCTGACGGCGGCGGAGGTCGTGACCCTGCTGCGCAAGGGCGAGGTAACGCCCTCGGAGCTGATCGAGGCGTCGCTCGCCCGGATCGCGGCGGTCGAGCCCACGGTCAACGCCATGCCGACGGTCTGCGGGGACCGCGCGCGGGCGCAGATCGGGGGGCTCGACGCGCTGCGCCGGAAGAACGGCGATGCCCCCGGATGGCTCGGCGGGTTGCCCATCGCGATCAAGGATCTGACCCCGGTCGGGGGTGTGCGCACCACCTGGGGCACGCCGGGTCTGAAGGATTTCGTGCCGGACGCGAGCGACCCGCTGGTCGAGCGGCTCGAGGGCATGGGCGGCCTTGTCATGGGCAAGACCAACACGCCGGAAATGGGCGCGGGCGGCAACACCTTCAACGCGGTCTTCGGCATGACGCGGAACCCGTGGGACACGGGCCGCAACGCGGGCGGATCGTCGGGCGGGGCGGCGGTCTCGGTCGCCACAGGCGAGGTCTGGCTCAGCCATGGTTCGGACCTCGCGGGTTCGCTCCGCACGCCGGCGGCCTATTGCGGGGTCGTGGGCCTGCGCCCGACCCCGGGACGGGCGGGCGGCGGGCCTGCGGCCATCGCCTTCAGCACGGAGGGCGTGCAGGGGCCGATGGCGCGTACCGTTCTCGACACGGCACTCTTCCTCGACGCCATGTCCGGCTTCGATCCGCGTTTGCCCTTGTCCATCGAGGCCCCGGCGACGCCCTTCCAGCACGCGGTCGTGCGCGCGACGCCGAAGGTGCGGATCGCCTATGCGCCGGATCTCAAGGGGTTCGCCCCCGTCGAGGCGGAAATCGAGGAGGTCATGCGCGGCGCGCTGAGGGCGGTCGAAGGCCTGGGCGCGACGGTCGAGGAAGCGTGCCCGGACCTGACCGGCCTTTACGACACCTACATCACCTTGCGCGCCATGGCCTGGGCCGCCAATGCTGGCCGGCTGCCCCAGGAGGTGCAGCGCCAATACAAGCGCACGCTTTCAGAAAACATCGACCTCGGCCGGCGTCTCACCGCCGAGCAGGTCTACGACGCGCAGCGCAACCGGTCGGTGCTCTTCCGCGCCATGCAGACCTTTCTCGAGGGTTACGACGTTCTGGCCTGCGCCGTGGTCGGCCTCAAGCCCGGTCCCGTGGAGGAGGAGTACCCCGCGACCGTCGCGGGCAAGCCCGTCGCGGACTATGTCGACTGGCTGCGCTTTTCCTTCCTGGCGACGACCACGGCGCTACCGGCGATCTCCGTACCCGCCGGGTTCACCGCGGACGGTCTGCCGGTCGGCCTGCAGCTCATCGGTCCGCCGCGCGGCGAGGCCAAGGTGCTCGCCGTGGCGAAGATTATCGAGGACGCGGTGGGACTTCCCTCCCGCCTTCCCATCGACCCGATCATCGGTTAAGGCCGGACACCGGCCCTGCAAGACGCCCCACACAAGAGCAAGAAGGAGCGGTCCTCCCCATGGCGAATGTTCTCTACGATGCGCTGTTCCGTCCCCATGAAGGCAGCGAGGCGACCTTCCTCATCCTGCCCGACGGGCGGACGGTCAGCTATGGCGCGTTCCTGAAGACCGCGGCGCGCTTCGCCCATGCCTTGCGCGCCTCCGGCGTCGGCGTCGGGGACCGGGTGGCGGTGCAGGTGAAGAAGTCGCCAGAGGCGCTCGCCCTCTATGCCGCCTGCGTGGCGGCGGGTGCGATCTTCCTGCCGCTCAACACCGCCTACACGGCGGCCGAGGTCGAGTATTTCGTGACCGACGCGGAGGCGCGTGCACTCGTCTGCGACAGCGGAGCGGCCGGGGCGCTAACGCCCGTTGCCGA
>JAJLJT010000017.1:0-5624 GCA_033844555.1 Alphaproteobacteria bacterium
GAAGACCGCGCTGTCCGCCGGGACCGTCGCGGACTTCATGACGCCCGACCCGGTGACGGTCGAGGCCGGGCTGACGCTCGACACCCTCGTCGACCGGCACATCCTGGGCCAGCACCACGGCGCCTTTCCGGTGCTGCGCGACGGGCGGCTCGTCGGCCTCGTCGAGAGCCGTCAGGCGGGCGCGGTCGCGCGCGAGGACTGGCCCCGGACCCGCGTCGCCGACATCATGGCGCCCGTGTCGGCGGAGAACAGCGCCGCCCCCGGAGACGGCGCATGGGAGGCGTTGCAGAAGATGCAGTCGACGCGCGCGCGCCGTCTCCTCGTCGTGGAGCGGGGCCGCCTCGCGGGGCTTGTGTCGCTCAGCGACATCGCCCGCTATCTGATGCTCAAGGCCGAGGTGGGCGACGTCTCCTGACCGCCGGAGGCCTTAGCCGGGCGCGAGGCCGATCGTCTCCTCCAGCCCCGCGATGCAGAGAAGCCGCGGCGTCAGCCGCGAGGTGAGATAGCGCGGCCGCGCCCGCACCGCGTCCAGGAAGCCGGGCACGTCCACCCGGTCGCGCAGCACCTGCGAGCCCGCGATGCGCTCCAGGATCTGGCCGCGGTTCTCCGTGTAGAAGCGCTTGGCCGCCCAGCGGAAGCCCTGCTTCTCCGTCCGCCATTGCGTCGGCAGATTGACCAGACCGTCGAAGGCCGTGCGCAGTTCGTGCTTGTTGAACTCGCCGACGAACTTTTTCGCATAACCTGTCGTCATGTAACGCGAAATCCGGTAGTCGAGCAGGGGGCTGCGGTTCTCCAGGCTCGACATCATCGCGTTGCGGTCGCCGTGCCACAGCCACTCGCCCAGCCGCCCGCGCGCCGCATCCGCGATCAGCGCCGCCTCGAAGCTTTCGAACGTCTCCGCCTCCAGCGGATCGCCGTGGGCTGCGCTGCCGACGCCCGCGCGCAGGAATTGCTGCATGGCCTTCGACGGGTGCTTCACGAACGGCAGTTTCAGCAGGGGGCGCACCAGACGGTCCTCCGCGGCCTCCATCGCCGTGCGCGCCATCATCCGTCCGTTGGCCTTCAGCATGGCCGCGAGCCACGCGCGGTCGCCCGTGCGCCACGCATCCCGCAGCGCGAAGGGAAACTGCCGGTCCCAATAGCCGCCGAACTGCTCGTCCCCGCCGGTGCCGTCCAGCACCACGACCATGCCGTGGGCGGCGACCGCCTCGTACATCTCGGACATCGCCATGGAGTTGCCGATCAGAGGGAAGGGCTTCTCGTGATGGCGGCACATCTTCAGGAAGCGCGCGAACGCGTCCTCACCGTAGCCGAGGTTGATCGTGGTCGCGTCTATGCCAAGCTTCTCAACGCATTCGCGGGCATACTTCGCATCGAGCGACCGCCCGGTCTCGCCGATGAAGCAGGTCACGCTGTCCGCAAGCCCCTGGGCGTAAAGCGCGGCCAGCACGATGGAACTGTCCACCCCGCCTGACAGCAGCAGCCCCACCTTGCGGTCGGAGACGAGGCGCAGGCGCACCGCGTCGGCGATCAGCCCCGGCAGGTCCTCCTGCCGCGGGGGCGTGCCGGCCACATGCTCCTCCAGCCGGAACCAGCGGTCCTCCTCGAAGGTCCAGTCGCGCACGTTCGCGCGCAGCACGCCGCCCGGCGGCACCTGCCCGATGCCGCGGATGTGCGTGCCGAAGCCGCCGCCTGGAAACGCCGCGCCATGGGCGAGATAGGCGTCGAGAACGGCATCCTCGAACACCGGCGGGCGGTCCAGGTAGGTGGCGATGGCGGCGATGGTGGAGGCGACGCACAGCGTGTCGGCGTCGCGGTAGAAGAACAGCGGCTTCTTGCCGTGCCGGTCCCGCGCCGCAATGAGCGTGCCCGCATGCGGGTCGAGGAAGGCGAACCCCCACATGCCGTTCATGGCGCCGAGCGCGTCCGTTCCCCGTTCGCACAGCGCGCGGAACAGCACTTCGGTGTCGCCGGTCGTCTCGTAGCTCTCGGGGTCGTCCTTCAGGTCGGCGAAATTGTAGATCTCGCCATTGTAGAGCAGCATCCGCCCGTCCCGCACGAAGGGCTGATTGGAGCGCGGGTCGAGGTCGAGGATGGCGAGCCGGTGATGCCCCGCGCCCACGTGCAGCGTCACGGGGCCGCCCGGCGTGGCGAGCGTCACGTCCTCATAGGCGATCTGGTGCGCGTCCGGTCCCCGGTGACGCATGGTCGCGAACGCCGCCTCGAACCTGGCGCGGTCGACCGGGCGGTTTCGGTTCAGCGCGAAGAGAAAACCACACATGCGGGCAACCGGACTCCGTGGCTCGGGGCAGCGCCGCCCCGATGCGGGCCGCCGGCCCGGACCTTAGAGAAATTGCGCGCGCCTTGCCAGCGCGCCTCAGCAGCCGGCCTGGCCCGGGGTCTTGCAGAAGATGTCGTAGAGCACGGCAACCACGCGGCGCGCGTTCTCGCTCGCGATGGAATAGTGGATATGCTTGCCTTCGCGGCGGATCGCGACGAGGTTTTCCTCGCGCAGGCGGGCCAGTTGCTGCGACACGGCAGGCTGGCGCTGGCCGAGCGCCGCGCACAGTTCCGCCACGGTCATCTCCCGGCGGCAGAGCATGCAGAGGATCATCAGCCGGCTTTCGTGCGCCAGCGCTTTCAGGAAGTCACGCGCCTCGCGCGCATGCACCGCCATCTCTTGCGGATCGGGATCCGCCAGCATCGCCTCGGTGACGGTCATCGTCGTACAGGGTCCCTTTTTCGTTGGCGCCCGCATCTTGCAGCGCGCTGCGTCCGCGCATTCGGGCCACCGACCTGCGCGAATGCCTTACAATTATGCCATGAACCCTTGAAACGCCAGCCTTGCGGCGCGCTTGGGCGCGATGCGTGGGTTGCGTTACGCCGAACCGGGAAGCGCGGTGCCAGCCTCCGCGATGGGCAAGGTGACGTGCGCAATCGTCGGATCGCCCGGCAGCGCGGCAACGGAGAAGCCAAGCTCCTGGCACATCCGCAACATCGTGGTGTTGTCGCGCAGCACCTCGCCGTGGACCTCTTCCAGCCCGATATCGCGGGCGTAGCCGATCATCATGCTCATCAGCGCCCAGCCAAGGCCCTTGCCCTTGAGGTTCGAGCCGACGAGGATCGCGTATTCCGCCCGGTTGGTGCCGGGCTCCCGGTGCACCTGGACGGTGCCGAGAACCTGGCCCGTCGTCTCGTCCAGGGCGAGGAACACCATCACCCGGTCATAGTCGATCTGCGTCAGGCGCGAGGTGAAGCTCGCAGGCACGGTCTTTACCGGACCGAAGAAGCGCTGGCGCAGGTCGTCGGGCGAGATGCGGTCCAGGAAGGCCTGCACGAGGGGCGTGTCGTCGGGACGGACCGGCCGGGTGAACACCTGCCAGCCGCCTTCGAGCGTCAGCGTCCGCTCAAGCTCGCGCGGATAGGGGCGGATCGCGAAGCGCGGGTTCGACGCGCCCACCCCCTTGCGCGCCGGCTCCGCCTGCACGGAAACGCGCGCATCGAGCACGATGACCCCGTGCGGGCCGGCCAGCACCGGGTTGAGGTCGGCCTCGCGCACCTCCGGCAGGTCGGCGGCAAGCTGGGCGAGCTTGACCAGCGTGAACGCCAGCGCCTCCCGGTCCGCGGCGGGCGTGTCGCGGTAGGCCTCCAGCACGCGGGAGACGCGCGTGCGCGCCACGATGTCGTGGGCGAGGTCCATGGTCAGCGGCGGCAGGCCGAGCGCGGTGTCCTTCACCACCTCCACCGAGACGCCGCCCGCGCCGAACAGCACGACCGGCCCGAACATCGGGTCGTCGGACAGGCCCATGATGAGTTCGCGCGCATGCGGACGGCGCACCATGGGCTGGACGAGGATCCCCTCGATCGCGGCCTCTGGGCGGCGTTCTCGCACCCGCGCCAGCATTGCCGCCGCCGCTTCGCGCACGGCCTCCGGGCTGTCGAGGTTCAGGACCACGCCCCCCACGTCCGACTTGTGAACGATGTCGTGGCTCTGGATCTTGATGACGACGGCGCCGTGCTCCTCCAGCATCGGGCGGGCGGCGTCTGCCGCCTCGTCCGGCGTCCCGGCCAGCGCGATGGCGGGAGCGGGGATATCGTAGGCGGCCAGCACCTCCGCCACCTCGACCGGCGTCAGCCAGGATCTGCCGGCGTCCAGCGCGGCCCGCACCGCCGCCCGCGCCCGCCCGATGGCCGGATTGAAGCCTTCCGGGGTCGAGGCGGGCGTCGCCATCAGCTCGGCCTGTGCGCGCCGGTGCTTCACCAGGTGCATGAAGCCGCGCACCGCCGCCGCCGGGGTGCGGAAAAGCGGCAGGCCCGCCTCGTCCAGGATCGCGCGCGGCGCGGGGTCGGAGCCGACGAACGCAGGCAGCAGCGGCTTGCGGCTCCCGCGTGGGCGGCGGCGCTTCAGGTCGGCGATTGCGGTCGCGGTGTCGGCGGGCGTGGCGAGCGCGGTCGGGCAATGCACGACCATCACCGCGTCCACCTGACGGTCGGCGAGCACCGGCTCGACGGCGGCGACGAAGCGCGCGGGATCCGCGTCGCCGATGATGTCGATGGGGTTCGCGTGCGACCAGGTCTGCGGCAGGGCCGCTTCCAGCGCGGCCATGGTCTCCGGCCCGAGGTCGGCCAGCGTGCCGCCCATGCCGATCAGGTCGTCGACCGCCAGCACGCCCAGGCCGCCGCCGTTCGTCACGATGGCGAGCCGTTCGCCCGGTGTCGCCTGCATCCGCGAGAGGGTTTCGGCCGCCTCGAACAATTCGCCCATTCCCGGCACGCGCAAGAGGCCCGCGCGCCGGAACGCCGCGTCATAGACCGCGTCGGAGCCTGCGAGCGCGCCGGTGTGCGAGGCGACCGCGCGTGCGCCTTCCGCGTTTCGGCCCGATTTGACCACGACGACGGGCTTGGCGCGCGCCGCGGCACGGGCCGCCGACATGAAGGTGCGCGCGTCGGTGATCGCCTCGAGATAGAGCAGGATCGCGCGCGTGTTCGGGTCGAGCGCGAAATGGTCGAGCAGATAGCCCACGTCGATGTCCGACATGTCGCCCAGCGACACGATGCCGGAGAAGCCCACGCCCCGGTTGTTCGCCCAATCCACGACCGAGGTGACGATGGCGCCCGACTGCGACAGCAGCGCGAGGTCGCCCGGCAGCGCCGGGGCCTGCGCGAAGCTTGCGTTGAGCCCGGCGCGCGGCGCGAGCACGCCGAGACAGTTCGGCCCGACGATGCGCAGGCCGCCCTTGCGCGCGATCTCCAGCATCGTCTCGCGCAGGCCGCCTTCGCCGCGCCCCATGCCCGCGGTCACCACCACGGCGACGCGTGCGCCCACCTCGACCGCGTCGGCGATGACCTGCGGGACCGCGTGCGGGGGTGCGGTCACGATCACCAGGTCCGGGGCGGGCGTGACGTCCTGAAGCCGGGGCGCGGTCTTCCTGCCGTTGATCTCGGGGTGCTTCGGGGAAACCACCGCGACCGGCCCCGCGAAGCCGCCCGACAGCAGGTTCGCGTGGATCAGGCGGCCGAGGCTCGCATGCCGCGGGCTGCCGCCCACGACGGCCACGCTTTCCGGCGCGAAGAGATGGTGCAGGCTTTCGAAGCTTGTGGACATGCGGCTTCCCGGGAATGAC
>JAJLJT010000018.1:0-19329 GCA_033844555.1 Alphaproteobacteria bacterium
CTGCCCCCCACCTTCGAGCAATGGTTCGAGAAGGCGACGGAGTATCCCGGTTCCTGGTGGCCGGACTGGGACAAGTGGCTGTCGCGCAAGTCCGGGCCGAAGGTGCCCGCCCGCCAGCCGGGGGACGGCAAGCTCAAGCCCATCGAGGACGCGCCCGGCTCCTATGTGAAGATGAAGGGCGGCTGAGGGCGGCGTTCGGCGCACCCTCTCCGGCCGTTATCCCCGGGCGGCGAGGCCCGGGGACGGCGATCACACCCTTACGGAAACAGCGGAAGCTGGTCGATGCCCATCGTCTCCGGGTAGCCGAGCATGAGATTCATGTTCTGGATCGCCTGGCCGCTCGCGCCCTTCACGAGGTTGTCGAGGGCCGAGAGCACGATCACCCGGTCCGGCGCGCGGTCCTGCACGACGCCGATGTGGACATAGTTCGAGCCGCGCACGTGGTGCGTCGAGGGCACCTTGCCCGCGGGCAGGACATGCACGAACGGCTCGTCCGCGTAGGCCTTCGCAAGACAGGCGCGCACCGCGTCCGCCCCGCCCGCCGCCCGCACGTAGCAGGTGGCGAGGATACCGCGGTTCATCGGCACCAGATGCGGCGTGAAGCTCGCGAGCACGGGCGTGCCGGCGGCCTTCGTGAACTCCTGATCGAGCTCGGCCATGTGCCGGTGACGCCCGACGCCATAGGCGGCGAACCCCTCCCCCACCTCGGCGAAGAGCGTGTTCTCCTTCGGCGCGCGGCCTGCACCCGTGACGCCCGACTTCGCGTCGATCACGATGGGATCGGGCGCGACGACCTTCTCCCGCAGCGCAGGCAGCAGCGCGAGCAGCGCGGTCGCGACATAGCAGCCGGTGTTGGCGACGACGCGCGCCGACCGGATCCGGTCGCGGTAGACCTCCGGCAGGCCGAAGACGACCTCCTTCTGCAGGTCGAGGGCGGCATGCTCATGCCCGTACCACTCGGCGTATTTCGCCGGATCCTCCAGCCGGAAGTCGGCGGAAAGATCGACCACCTTCAGGTGCGCGGGCAGGTCCTTCACGACGCGCTGGGTCGTGGCGTGCGGCAGGCCGCAGAAGACCGCGTCGATGCCGGACCAGTCCACCTCCTCCATGGAGACGAGCGGCGGCAGGTCGAGGCCGGCGAAGTGCGGGAAGACGTCCGCCATCTCCTGCCCAGCCTTCCGGTCGGCGGTAATGGCGGCGATGGTCATGCGCGGGTGACGCGCAACCAGACGGACCAGTTCCGCGCCCGTGTAGCCGGATGCCCCGAGAATGGCGATGCGTGTCTTGTCCGTCATGGTCCTTCAACTCCCGAAATGTCGTTGGCCGGGCCTTGCCTCGATTGCCGCCCGGCTGGGCAAAGAAAAAGGGCGGCCAACCCGGCCGCCCTTTCGTAACCCCTGAAGCGGGGATAGGGGAAGCGGATCAGCGCTTCGAGAACTGCGGCGAACGGCGGGCCTTGTGGCGGCCGTACTTCTTCCGCTCGACGGTACGGCTGTCGCGGGTCAGGAAACCCGCGGCCTTCAGCGCACCGCGCAGGTCCGGCTCGAAGAAGGTGAGCGCGCGCGAGATGCCGTGCTTCACCGCGCCCGCCTGGCCCGAAAGGCCGCCGCCGGCGACGGTGCAGATCACGTCGAACTCACCCTCGCGGCCCGCGATCTTGAACGGCTGGTTGATCACCATGCGCAGAACGGGACGGGCGAAATAGGTCTCCTGATCGCGGCCGTTGACCGTGATCTTGCCGCTGCCCCGCTTGATCCAGACGCGGGCGACCGCATCCTTGCGCTTGCCGGTGGCATAGGCCCGGCCCTGCGCGTCGATCTTCGGCTCGGCCGGCGCTTCGGCGGCGGCGACGGCGGCCGCGCCCTCGCCCAGTTCGGACAGATCGCCGAGAATACGTGGTTCCTGTGCCATGGATTAACCGAGCCTCGTGTTCTTGCGGTTGAGCGACGCGATGTCGAGCGCCTCCGGCGACTGGGCCGCGTGCGGATGCTCCGGACCCGCATAGACGCGCAGGTTCTTCATCTGCTGACGGCTCAGCGGGCCGCCGGGCAGCATCCGCTCGACCGCCTTGACCAGCACCCGCTCCGGGAAGCGGCCGTCGAGCACCTTGTCAGCGGTGCGCGACTTGATCCCGCCCGGATAGCCGGTGTGCCAGTAATAGGTCTGCTGCGTCCGCTTGCGGCCGGTGAAGCGCACCTTCTCCGCATTGACGACGATGACGTTGTCGCCGCAATCCATGTGCGGGGTGAACGTCGGCTTGTGCTTGCCGCGCAGGCGCGTGGCGATGATGGCTGCAAGCCGGCCGACCACGAGACCGTCGGCGTCGATGACGACCCACTTCTTCTCGATCTCCGACGGCTTGGCGGAGTAGGTTTTCATGGAACCCTCTTTGACCTGGGCGAATTCGGTGCTGTCGGATACGTGGCTCGCGCGCCCCTGTCAAGCGCGAAGGCCGCGAAATTCGCCCCGTTTTTCAGTGCAGTTATGCATGAGGTATCTGGATACCGCAACATCGGGCGCTATCTGCGCGGCGGGATCGCATAGGTCAGCGTGGCGTGCGCGACGGGCGCGTCGTGGCCTTGCGAATAGATGGTCACGTCGCCGGTCGCGAGCAGCTTGCCGAGCTTCAGGATCCGCGCCTTGCCGATCAGGTCTGCGGGTGCGGGCTTCCTCAGGAAATTGATGTTGAGGTTCGTCGTGACGGCCAGCGCCACCGGGCCGACCTGGGCGAGCAAGGCGATGTAGAGCCCGGTGTCGGCCAGCAGCATCATCGATGGGCCCGACATGGTGCCGCCGGGGCGCAGGTGCCGGTCGGCGAAGGGCACGCGTACGGTCGCGGTCATCTCCCCCACATCCTCGACGACCACGTCGCCGCTTGCCTGCGGGAACTCCGTCCTCATGAACTCCTGCAGTTCCGCGACCGTCATCACCGTCATGCGCGCCCCTCCCCCACTGCCGGTACCCCTGCCCGTTTCGCCGGGCCGATGCATCGTTTATATGTCGGGGAAAAGGGAGGACACGGGATGAGCACGGCGTCAATGGCCGCAGACAGCAAGGCAGCCCCGGTCTTCGTGCGGGAAACCCGCGAGGGGCCGGTCTATCGCATCACGCTGGCGAACGCAGGTGCGCGCAACGCGCTCTCGCGCGCCGCGATGACGGAGATTTCCGCCGCGCTGACCCGCGCCACGGAGGACGCAAACGCCCGCGTCGTCGTGATCGGGCACGAGGGGCCCGCCTTCTCCGCCGGACACGACCTGAAGGAGATGCAGGCCGCGCGGCGATCCGCCGACGGGGGGCGGGCGTTCTACGATGCGCTGTTCGCCCAATGCTCCGACATGATGATGCAGGTGGTGCGCTGCCCCAAGCCGGTGATCGCGGAGGTCGACGGCGTGGCGAGCGCGGCGGGCTGCCAGCTCGTCGCGAGCTGCGACCTCGCCTATGCGAGCGAGACCTCGCGCTTCGCGACGCCGGGGGTGAACATCGGGCTCTTCTGCTCGACGCCGATGGTGGCGCTCACGCGCAACGTGGCGCGCAAGCACGCGATGGAGATGCTGCTGACCGGCGAGATGATCGGCGCGGAGGATGCGCAGGGCATCGGCCTTCTCAACCGCGCGGTGCCGCAGGCGGACCTGACCGCGACGGTGCGGCAGGTGGCGGAGACGATCGCGTCGAAGTCCCCTCTCACGCTGAAGACCGGCAAGGAGGCCTTTTACGTGCAGGCCGAGATGGGGCTTGCCGACGCCTATGCCTACACCGCCCGCGTGATGGCGGAGAACATGATGGCGCGCGACGCGGCCGAGGGCATCGGCGCCTTCGTCGAGAAGCGCACCCCCACCTGGACCGGAAGCTGACAGACGCCATGGACCACGACCGCTACGAGGACGCCTATATCAAGGCGATCCTGAACGACACGAAGACCGTCGCCATGGTCGGCGCCTCGCCGAATGTCATGCGGCCGTCGTTCTTCGTCCTGAAGTACCTTCTGGAGAAGGGATATACGGTCTATCCCGTGAACCCCGGCCATGCGGGCAAGGAGATCTGCGGGCAGACGGTCTATGCCACCCTCTCCGACGTACCCCGCCCCGTCGACATGGTGGACGTGTTCCGGGCGAGCGAGCACGTCCTGCCGATCGTCGAGGAGGCCATCGCCATCGGCGCGAAATGCGTCTGGATGCAGCTTGGCGTGCGCAACGACGAGGCCGCGAAGGCCGCGGAGGACGCGGGCCTCAAGGTGGTGATGAACCGCTGCCCGAAGATCGAATTCGGACGCCTCTCGCGGGAAATCGGCTGGATCGGCGTGAACTCCCGGCGTATAAGCTCGAAGCGTAAACCCGCGGTCGGCTCGTAAGACGTCCATTCACCGCAATTCACACTGTAATTAGGGAGGGGCACATGACGAACCCCGGATTCGAGACCTTGTGCATTCACGCGGGCGCAGCCCCGGACCAGAGCACGGGCGCGCGCGCGACGCCGATCTACCAGACGACGTCCTATGTCTTCGACGACGCGGAACACGCCGCGACGCTGTTCAATCTCCAGGCGTTCGGCAACATCTACAGCCGCCTCGGCAACCCGACCTGCAATGTGCTGGAGGAGAAGATTGCGGCGCTCGAGGGCGGCACGGCGGCGCTGTCCGTGGCGAGCGGCCACGCGGCCCAGCTCCTGATCTTCCACACGCTGATGCAGCCGGGTGACGAGTTCGTGGCCGCGACGCAGCTTTACGGCGGCTCGATCAACCAGTTCAGCCACGGCTTCAAGAAGTTCGGCTGGAACGTGCGCTGGGCGGATTCGACCGACGCCGAGAGCGTCAAGGCGCAGATCACCGACAAGACGAAGCTCGTCTGGATCGAGAGCCTGGCGAACCCCGGCGGCGTCGTCTCCGACATCGCGGGCATCGCCGAGGTCTGCCGGGACGCGGGTGTCGTTCTGGCCGTCGACAACACCATGGCCTCGCCCTATCTCTGCCGCCCGATCGAGCATGGCGCGAACATCGTCATGCACTCGGCGACGAAGTTCCTGGGCGGCCACGGCAACTCCATCGCGGGTCTGCTGGTCGACGGCGGCAACTTCGACTGGTTCGCCCATGCCGACAAGTACCCGACCCTGACCACGCCGTCGGACAGCTATCACGGCCTGACGTTTGCTGAGACGTTCGGCAATTTCGGCTTCGCGATCGCGGCGCGCGCGCTCGGCCTGCGCGACCTCGGCCCGGCGCTCTCGCCGTTCAACGCCTTCCTCGTGCTGACCGGCATGGAGACGCTGCCGCTGCGCATGGCGCGCCATTGCGAGAACGCGCAGAAGGTCGCGGAATGGCTGGACGCCCACCCGAAGGTCGACTGGGTGAACTATGCCGGCCTGCCCGGCAACGACAGCCACGGGCGGGCGCAGAAATATTGCCCCCGGGGCGCGGGCGCGGTCTTCACCTTCGGCGTGAAGGGCGGATACGAGGCCGGCAAGAAGCTGATCGACAGCGTGGAGATGTTCAGCCATGTGGCGAACATCGGCGACACGCGCTCTCTGATCATTCACCCGGCATCCACGACTCACCGGCAGCTTGAGGCCTCGGCGCTGGAAAAGGCGGGCGTGAAGCCGGAGACGGTCCGCCTCTCCATCGGCATCGAGACGATCGACGACATCCTCTCCGATCTCGACCAGGCGCTCGCCCAGGTCTGAGACGCGCGGGCCGAAGCCAAGGGGCAGGCGCCGCCGGGCGCCCGCCCCTTTTTCTCGCGGTCAGAGATAGCGTGTGGTGTAAAGCGTCACCACGGACGCGGAGAACAGGATCAGCGCGCCAAGCTGGTGCGCGACCGCGAGCCAGATGTGCTGCATCGGCGCGACGGTGACGAGCGTGACGATGCCAAGCGCGACCTGCCCCAGAACCAGAAGCGCGACGATCAGGCCGGACGTGGCCAGGCCCGGCTCCTTCGTCCGCCACAGCCGCAGCGCCACGAGCAGCCCCGCCGCGACGATCACATAGGCCAGCATGCGGTGATAGAACTGCACGGTCAGGTGATCGTCGAGGCCCGCGAGGCCCGGCACCACCGCCTGCGGCACCCACGCCCCGTCGATCAGCGGCCAGGTGTTGTAGATGAGGCCCGCATCGAGACCCGCGACCAGCGCGCCCGACAGGATCTGCGCGAATACAAGCACCGCCAACAGCACCGCGAGCGGAAACCCGCGCCTGCGCGCATAGGGCCTCGGCCCGCGCGCCAATCGAAGGATGGTCCACAGGATCATGCCGTAGATCAGGATGGCGAGACCCAGATGGGCGGCAAGCTTGTAGTGGCTCACCGTCGTGCGCGTCCCCTCCAGTCCCGAGGCGACCATGATCCAGCCGACGAACGCCTGAAGGCCGCCCATCGCCAGCAGGAAGAGCAGCCATGCGGCCAGCCCCCCGCGCACGCGGCCCGTCAGGATGAAGAAGAAGAGCGGCACGGCGAACACGACGCCGATGAGGCGTCCAAGCTGGCGGTGGCCCCATTCCCACCAGTAGATGCCCTTGAACTCCTCCAGCCCCATGCCGCGGTTCAGGTGCTCGTACTGCGGACTGGCGCGATACTTCTCGAACTCCAGCAGCCAATCGCTCTCCGAGAGCGGGGGAATGGCGCCGGTCACCGGGCGCCAGTCGGTGATCGAGAGACCTGAGTCGGTCAGCCGCGTCATGCCGCCCACGACAACCATGAGAACGATCAGCAGCGCGACCAGGCTCAGCCACACGACGACGGGCCGCGCGGCGGCATGCGCCCGCGTCTCCCCCGCGATCACCACACGGCTCATCTGCCCCCTCGCCTCCCCATTGGTCGCAACAGTCAATGCGGCTATATGCGAGAGTTAACTGTCACGTCGAGTCTGTCGGATCGCCGCATGTCCCCTCGCTGGAAAAAACTGATCGGCCTTGTCGCGCTGGTTTTCGGCCTGATCGTCTATGTGCTCTTGGCCATGCGGCTCGGCGTCGCACTGCCCGACGACACGCCGTTCGTTCTGGAACTGGCCTATTACGTGGTCGCAGGGGTTGCCTGGGCGTTCCCGTGCATCCCGCTGATCCGCTGGATGAACAGGCCCGCACGCTGAGCGGCGGGACCGGCGTAGATCATTTCGGGAAATGATGGTCGGAGCGGCGGGATTCGAACCCACGACCCCTTGTCCCCCAGACAAGTGCGCTACCAGGCTGCGCTACGCTCCGACCGGCTGACGCGGACCGGGGAACGTATCCCGACCGGTCCGGCGGCGCGGACTATACCCATCGCCCCACGCCGGGGCAACGCATGAGTTGACCGTTTCTCAGCTTTCCGGCGTGATCTTGCGGAGCAGCGCACGGGCGCTGTCCAGCTCGTCCAGAACCTCCGCCAGGCGGCGGCGCGCGTCCGGCGACAGGTGCCCCGGGCGGTCCACGTTCGCGGCCGCGGCAGGCGCCGGCGCCGCTGCGGGCGCCGAGGACGCAGGCGGCGCAGGTTGCGGCGCGGGACGCGGCTGTGGCACGGCTTCGGCGGCGGCGGCGGCGACGGCATCCGCCCCGTCGACCATGCCCCGGCCGATGTCGCTCACATGGCGAACGCCCTGTTCCTTCAGGATTTTCTGAACGCCGCGGATGGTCAGACCCTCGCTGTACAGGAGCGTCCGGATGCCGCGCAGAAGTTCGATATCCTCGGGCCGGTAATAGCGCCGTCCGCCCGACCGCTTCAGCGGGCGAACCTGGCCGAAGCGCGTTTCCCAGAAGCGCAGGACGTGCTGGGGCACCTCAAGCTCGGCCGCAACCTCGCTGATGGTCCGGAAGGCTTCCGGTGACTTTTCGGTCCGTCCGTTCGCCATCACCTCGCACTCCGTACCTGCCGGGCCCCGCGAACGGCCGGCTGCACTACACCCTTTTCAGGGGGACGGGCGCGCACCATGCGGGATCATGACCCGACAAGCTGATCGACGATGCGATCCTTGAGCACATGTGAGGGCCGAAAGCTCAGCACGCGGCGCGGCGTGATCGGAACCTCCTCTCCCGTCTTCGGATTTCGACCGATGCGGCCACTCTTCGACCGCACCGAGAACGTCCCGAAAGACGAGATCTTCACCGTGTCGCCGCCCGAGAGGGCAGACGAGATTTCCTCAAGAACCGCCTCGACGAATGTAGCCGATTCAGCACGCGACAACCCAACCTGCTGATACACGGCCTCCGTCAAGTCGGCACGCGTCACCGTCTTTCCCGACATCGCGCACCCCTTCCCCTTTACGTGAAGGCTAACCGCAGCAGAGAAAAGCGTCAATGTCCAAGGGGATGCGCAAAAAGTTTGAGAAGGCGGCTACCAGCGCACCAGGGCCGAGCCCCAGGTGAGGCCGCCACCCATGGCCTCCATGAGCACGAGGTCGCCCCGCTTCACGCGTCCGTCGCGCACCGCTTCGTCCAGCGCAAGCGGGATCGAGGCCGCCGAAGTGTTGCCATGCCGGTCGATCGTCATCACGATCCGCTCCGCCGGAATGCCGAGACGGCGGCCCGTGCTCTCGATGATGCGGCGGTTGGCCTGGTGCGGCACAATCCAGTCGAGATCGCCGGGCGACAGGTCGACAGCCGCCATCGCCTCCGTGATGCTGTCGGCGAGGTTGACCACGGCGTGCCGGAACACCTCCTTGCCCAGCATCCGCAGATGGCCCGCCGTCTGCGTCGAGGACGGACCGCCGTCCACGTACAGCAGGTCGTGGTACCGCCCGTCGGAATGCAGGTGCGTGGTCAGCACGCCCTGCGGCGCGTCGCCCCCGTCGTCGCTCTCAGCTTCCAGCACGACCGCGCCTGCGCCGTCGCCGAACAGCACGCAGGTCGTGCGGTCGGTCCAGTCGAGGATGCGGCTGAACGTCTCCGCCCCGATCACGAGAACGCGCTTCGCCTGCCCCGCCTTGATGAAATTGTCCGCCGTCGCAATGGCATAGACGAAGCCCGAACAGACCGCCTGCACGTCGAACGCGGCCCCGCGCGTCATGCCGAGGCGCGCCTGCACGCGCGTGGCGGTAGCAGGGAAGGTTTCGTCCGGCGTCGCCGTCGCCAGCACGATCAGGTCGAGGTCGGCGCCGTCGATACCGGCCGCCTCTAGCGCCTTCACGGCTGCATTGTAGGCGAGATCCGAGGTCAGTTCTCCCGCCGCGGCGCGGCGGCGTTCCCGGATGCCGGTCCTCTCGAAGATCCATTCGTCCGAAGTATCGACGATCCGCGCCAGATCGTCATTCGTCAGCACCTCTGCCGGAAGATAGGAGCCCGTGCCCCGGATCACGCTGCGCCACGCCGTCACGCCGTCTCCTCCCGCGCGCCGGACGGCGCCTCAACGTCCCCGAAGGTCAGGCGCTGAACGTCGCGTGCGATCCTGGTAACGATCTGCCCATCGGCCATGTCGACGGCAAGATCAACCGCGCTGGCGAAACCCATTGCGTCCGTGCCCCCGTGGCTCTTCACGACGAGGCCGTTCAGTCCCAGAAACACGCCCCCGTTGGACCTGCGGGGATCGACCTTGGCACGGAACATATCGAGCGCTCCCTTGGCAAAGAGATAGCCGATTCGCGCCATCAGGGAGCGTTGAAACGCCTCGCGCAGGTAGCCGCCGATCTGCCGGGCGGTGCCTTCCGCGGTCTTGAGGGCGATGTTGCCGGTAAAACCGTCCGTCACGACGACGTCGACGGCGCCGCGCCCGATGTCGTCGCCCTCCACGAATCCGCGGAAGTCGAGAGAGAGGCCGTGCGCCTCCCGCAGGGCCTGGGCGGCCGCCTTCACGTGCTCGTTGCCCTTCAACTCCTCCGCACCGATGTTCAGCAGTCCGACCGTCGGTTTGGAGAGGTTGAGCGCCGCCCGCGCGAACTCCGCCCCCATGATGGCGAAGTCGACGAGTTGCTTGTCGGTGGCCTCGGTATTGGCGCCGACGTCGAGCACGATGGATTCGGAGCGCGTGGTGGGCCAGATCGCCGCGATCGCCGGACGTTCGACACCGGCGATTGTGCGCAGCTGGAACTTCGCCATGGCCATGAGGGCGCCGGTGTTGCCAGCGGAGACGACCGCCTGGGCAAGTCCCTGGCGGACGGCGTCGATGGCGAGCCACATGCTGGTTTGCCGTCCCCGCCGGAGCGCCTGGCTCGGCTTGTCGTCCATCGAGACCGCGTCGGGCGTGTGACGGATCTCGACGCAATCCTTGAGCCGCGGATAACCGTCGAGGACGGTCCGCAGCTTCGATTCGTCGCCAAAAACGAGAAAACGGGTTTCCGGATGCCGCAGATGCGCGGCATCGAGCCCGGGGATGACGACGGAGGGACCCTCGTCGCCCCCCATGCCGTCGATCGAGATGACGAGCTTGCCGCTCACGGCTGCCCTGCCTCTCCCAAGCCCCGGCGAGTGCGCCGGGCGCGCCGCCCGGAGACCGTCACGATCAGACGGTCTGCGCCGGCTCGACGACCTCGCGGCCCTTGTAGTAGCCGCAGGACGGGCAGACGTGATGCGGACGCTTCAGCTCGCCGCAGTTCGGGCATTCGTTGTGCGCCCCCGCCGAAATCGCATCGTGAGCGCGGCGCTGGTCCCGCTTCGCGCGGGAGACTTTTCGCTTCGGAACGGCCATGTCCCTGCTCTCTCTTCATCTGCGCCGGCTGGAACGCCGCGTCTGGCCCCGACCCGCCCCCGCGAGGGGCGCAGGCGGGCGCACGTCCGGCCCGGCTGGAAAAACAGACGCGCACCATACTCAAAACGCCGGGCGCATCAACCTCATTCTTTGCGCTGCATGCATCCATAGGCGAGATCAGCCGGCATCCGGCTCGCCGGATCCGGACTTCAGCGCAGCAAGCCGGGCGAAGGGGTGCTCCTCGGCCGCGCCGGCGTCCTTTGCCGCCGCAGGAAGCTCCGCCCCCGCCGCGCGCGGGTTGGGGTCGAGGGACAGGGCGAACTCCTCCAGCGCGAGTGCGCCCGCGTCGACCGTGTCTCCCTCCAGCGCCTCCACATCCTCGGCATCGAGGTCGATGAGCGTGTCGCCCTCCGCCGTCTCTTCCTCGGGGAGAAGTTCAGGCGCAAGAAGTGTGACCGCGATCTCCGCGGCCATCTCCTGCGTCACGGGGTCGAGCGTCACCACGCAGGCCTGCACGGGCCGCGCACGCAGGCTCCCGGTGGCGCGAACGCCCTTGCCGCCCCGAATCTCGGTCAGCGTCACGCTGGCGGCGAACGCGTCGAGCCCCAGCAGGCCGAAGTCGCGCACGATCGCCGCACGCTCGGCCTCCGTCGGCACGATGTCGACGGTCACGGGACCCCGGGCAAGGTCGGCCCGCCGCACGGGCCGGGAAAGATGAAAGATGCTCATGGCCCCTTCGTGCGCCCGCGGGGCCCGCTTCGTCAAGCGCCGCGAACGGCCGGAACCGGCGTCGCCGCGCCGAGCGTTCCGGCCCGGAGGCTGTCGTCCCCGACGGCCGCGAGTTCTGCGTCGAGCGCCAGCACATAACTGGCCATCGCCGCGACCTGCTCCGGCCCGGCCTCGCTCTTGCGGAAGAGGTTGCGCGCAAGTGCCGCCTCGAGCGCGGCCCCGTCCCCGTCCTTCAGCGCCACGCCATAGGCGCGTGCGCGGCCGAGGAAGGCCTCGCCCATCTTGCGCACCTTCTTGCCCACAGAGAGATCGCCCACGCCCATCTCGCGCAGCGAGCGGTCCATGTCGTCGAACATCACGCGCAGCAGGGCATCCGCCTCGGGCGCGAGGGCGTTGCCTGCCCGCTCCATCCGGCGCAGCGCCAGCGACACGTGCAGCGTCACCATGTCGAACCGCCCGTCGACCGTGTCGGGCACGCCGAGATCCTCGTAGAAGCCCGGACGGCGCGCCAGTTCCACGCAGGAATCGTAAAGGCTGACCGCGGCGTTGCGGCGGCGCGAGCGGGCGAACAGGCGGCCAAGCATGGGCGGGCGGGCTCCGGTGGTTCAGCGGACGCTTGAAGTTAGGCACGCGCCACGGTACGTCAATGAGCGATCGGGTTCGCCGGGCGATCCGCGCCTGCCCCGACCATGTCCGCCCGCCCATGACCGGAGGCCGGTGATGAACGAGATGCCCATGAAGACACGTGGAAAGGCGGCCTGCCTCGCGGCGGCGCTGACGCTGGGCGTTGCGCTCGGCGGCTGCGCGCCGATCGTCGACCGCCACGGCTATGTCCAGGAGGGCTTCGACGTGGAAAGCGTCCGCGTCGGTGTCGACAACCGTCAGTCGGTGCAGCAGAAGCTCGGCTCGCCTTCGACGACGGGCACGTTCGAATCGAACATCTGGTACTACATCGCCCAGCGGCACGAGCAGCGGATGTTCTTCTCGCCGAAGGTGACGGAGCGGCAGGTGGTCGCCGTCCGCTTCGGGCGCAACGGCCTCGTCAGCGAGATCGAGACGCTGGAGCTCGAAGACGGGCAGGAGATCGCGCTGGTCGAGCGGGAGACGCCGACGCGGGGCCGCGAGACCACCCTGGTGCAGGAGTTCTTCGGCAACATCGGCCGCTTCAACGACGCGCTCCGCTCTGGCGCGATGGGCGACATGATCGACCGCCGCTGACGCGGCCTGCCACGCGATACAGTGAAAACGCCGCGCCGGGGATGCCGGGCGCGGCGTTTCTGTTTTCCGTCTCAGCCGCCTGAGCGGTGCGGGAGGGCGGGCGCCCGAGAAGTGGCCCCCGCCCCCTGTCCCGTCAGTGCGACAGCGCAGCCAGCAGCAGCAGCGCCACCACGTTGGTGATCTTGATCATCGGATTGACGGCCGGACCCGCGGTGTCCTTGTAGGGGTCGCCCACGGTGTCGCCGGTGACCGCGGCCTTGTGCGCCTCGGACCCCTTGCCGCCATGGTTGCCGTCCTCGATGTACTTCTTGGCGTTGTCCCAGGCGCCGCCGCCCGAGCACATGGAGAGCGCGACGAACAAACCCGTCACGATCACGCCCAGCAGCATCGCGCCGAGCGCCGAGAAGGCCGCGCCGCGGCCGCCCACGGCGTCGATCACGAAGAACACCACGACCGGCGAGAGCAGCGGCAGCAGCGAGGGCACCACCATCTCCTTGATTGCGGCCTTGGTCAGCATGTCGACGCAGCGCGCGTAGTCGGGCTTCTCCGTGCCCTCCATGATGCCCGCCTTCTCGCGGAACTGGCGGCGCACCTCCTCCACGACGGCACCGCCGGCGCGGCCGACGGCCATCATGCCCATCGCGCCGAAGAGATACGGCAGCAGGCCGCCGATCAGCAGGCCGGCGACGACATAGGGGCTGGACAGCGAGAAGTTGACGTCCACGTCGGCGAAATAGAACGCCAGATCCTCGGTATAGGCCGCGAAGAGCACCAGCGCGCCGAGACCCGCAGAACCGATCGCGTAGCCCTTGGTGACCGCTTTCGTGGTGTTGCCCACCGCGTCGAGCGCATCCGTCGTCTCGCGCACCTTGCTGTCCAGCTCCGCCATCTCGGCGATGCCGCCGGCGTTGTCCGTGACCGGGCCGAAGCTGTCGAGCGCGACGACCACGCCGGCCAGTGCCAGCATCGCCGTCACCGCGATACCGATCCCGTAGACACCGGCCAGCGCGTACGTGACGAGGATGCCGACCACGATCACGATGGCCGGAAGCGCGGTCGACTCCATCGACACGGCAAGGCCCTGGATCACGTTCGTCCCGTGACCGGTTTCCGACGACTTGGCGATGGAGCGCACCGGACGGTAGTCGGTGCCCGTGTAATACTCCGTGATGACGATGATGAGACCCGTAACGATCAGGCCCGCCATCGCGCAGGCGAAGAGCGACCAGCCGGTGAAGCTCGTCGCGCCATGGGTGAAGGGTTCATCGAAACCGACCGTCGCCCAGATCGCGACCAGGATCGCCGGAACCGACAGCACCGCCGTGGCGATGAAGCCCTTGTAGAGCGCGCCCATGATCGACTGGCTCGCGCCGAGCTTCACGAAATAGGTGCCGATGATGGAGGTGATCACGCACACGCCGCCAATGAGCAGCGGCAGCAGCATGAGGTCGCCGAGGCCCGGAGACAGGTTGAAGATGATCGACGCGAGCACCATCGTCGCGCCGACGGTCACGACATAGGTCTCGAACAGGTCGGCCGCCATGCCGGCGCAGTCGCCGACGTTGTCGCCGACGTTGTCCGCGATCACGGCCGGGTTGCGGGGGTCGTCCTCGGGGATGCCGGCCTCGACCTTGCCGACGAGGTCGGCGCCGACGTCCGCACCCTTGGTGAAGATGCCGCCGCCGAGACGGGCGAAGATCGAGATGAGCGAGGCGCCGAACGCCAGGCCGATCAGCGCGTTCGCGACCGAGCGCGAGCCCGGCTCGTTACCGGCCGCAAGAAGGATCGCGAAATAGACGGCGATGGAGAGCAGCGCCAGACCCGCCACAAGCATGCCCGTGACCGCGCCCGACTTGAACGCGATGTCGAGGCCGCGGGCAAGGCCGCCCGTTGCCGCGCCTTGCGTCGTGCGCACATTGGCCCGCACCGACACGTTCATGCCGATGAAGCCTGCAGCCCCCGACATCACGGCGCCGATCGCGAAGCCGACCGTCGTTTCCCAGCCGAGCACGAAGAAGCCCAGCACGAAGATGATGACGCCGACGACCGCGATCGTCGTGTACTGGCGCTTGAGGTACGCGCTCGCCCCTTCCTGGATGGCGCCCGCAATGGTGCGCATCCGCTCGCTTCCGGCATCCGCCGAAAGCACCGCCCGGCTCGTCACGACGCCATAGGCGACCGCGGCGAGACCGCACAGGATCACGACGATCAGTCCCAGTCCCATCGGATATCCCCACTCTTCTCGGCAAAGGCACGGACCGCCCCGGTTCCGCCGGCCTTTCCCCCCTTGATGTCTTCCATTGCGAGTCGCGGCGCGGCCGGGGCCCACGCGATTGGCCCTTGTATAAAGGGCCTGCCGAAAACTCAAGAAATCTCGGGGCGGCGAAAGCCGCCCCCGCCCCGATCTCAGGCCGGCCGGCGCGCGCCCGGCATCACCTGCCCCCCCAGCGCGGCCAGCCCCACCGCCACGAAGGGGAAGAGCACGACCGCAATCGTCTCCCACCCGCTTGAGAAGAAGAGGTTGCCGGACAGGAAGGACGCGAGCGTCACGGTACCGAACACGAGGAAGTCGTTGGCGGCTTGCGTCTTTGCCCGCTCCTCCGGCCGGTAGCACTCCGTCAGCAGCGTCGTCGCCCCGATAAAGCCGAAATTCCAGCCGAGCCCCAGCAGCACGAGCCCGAACCAGAAATGGCCGATGTCGAGGCCGCTCAGCACCACGACGCCGCAGCCCGCGAGCATCAGGAGGCCAACCGCGATCACCCGCGAAGCCCCGAACCGGGCGATGATGTGCCCGGTGACGAAGCTGGTCGCGAACATGGCGAAGGCATGCCACTGCACGACGAAGGCCGCGTCGTTCACGGTCAGACCGCAGGCGACCATGGCGAGCGGCGTCGCCGTCATCACCAGGTTCATCAGACCGTAGGACACCATCGCGCAGACCGCCGGCACGATGAAGCCGCGCTGGCGCATGATCTCGAGGATCGGGCGGCCGGAGCGCGCGCGCACCTCGGGCGGCAGCGGCGGAATGTTGACCATGGCCACCACGCCGATGGACAGCAGCGACACCCCTGCGAGCGCCACATAGGCGCCCATGAACTGGACGGGAAGGAACAGGTCCTTCGTGTACTTGACCATTTCGGGGCCGAGCAGCGCGGCGATTGCGCCCCCGCCCATCACCCAGGCAATCGCCTTGGGCTTGAAGGCCGCGCTGGCCGTATCTGCGGCCGCGAACCGGTAGTAGCCGGCCGTTGCCTGGTAGATGCCGAGCAGCAGCGCCGCCCAGGTGAACTGCCAGAAGGAGCCGCGCGCGATGGCGTCGGCCGCCACCAGCGTGAAGACGACCGCCGAGAAGGCGCCGACAAGGAAACCGGCGCGCCGGCCGAAGCGGCGCATCAGCATGGCCATCGGGATGACCGTCAGCGCGTTGGCCAGCATCATCAGGGAGATGGGCAGCGTCGCCAGCTTCTCCGACCCCGGAGGCGCGAGCATCGCCCCGGCAAGGCCGCCGAGGGTGATCTGCGTCGTCACGACGATCCCGTAGAGCGCCTGGGACATCGAAAGGAAGACAGCGTTGCGGCGTGCCTTCGCGTCGTCGACTTCGTCGAACGCGGAAGATGTCACCATGATGGACACGCTACAACACGACATGTCCCGATTTTAGACATGCGTGTAGCCCTTGCGCAAGAAGTTCATCGCCTGGCCGCTCTCATCCAACACCTCGACCGCGGGCGCACCGGCTCCGGCAACCTCGCCGATGGCCGCGACACGCACTCCGAACCGCGCAGAGTCTGCCTCCAACCTCTTGAAATCGCTTTGAGATGCAGAAAACGCGATCTGGTAATCATCCCCCCCGGTCAGCACCTCGGTCAATTCCGAGGCGCCGCAGGACAGGGCTGCACGGACGGCGTCCGATAATGGCACATGGTTAACGCGAACGGCGATGCGTACACCCGATGCCTCCGCCATGTGGCCGAGGTCGGCGACGAGCCCGTCGGAAATGTCGAGCGCCGCATGGGCGCGGCCCACGAGCGCGGGCCCGAAGGCGACCGGCGGTTCCGGCCGGAGATAGGCGGTGCGCAGAGCCTCCGCGTGCCCCTCGGCGAGCCCCCCGAGCGTGCCTTGCCGCACCCGCAGGCCCAGCGCGGCGTCGCCGATGGTCCCTGTCACCGCAACGACGTCCCCCGGCCTCGCCCCGCCCCGCCGGACCATACCCCCCGCAGGCACGAGGCCGATGGCCGTCAGGCTGAGCGTCAGCGGCCCCGGCGTCGCGGTCGTATCGCCCCCGAGCAGGCCGATGCCATAGCGTGCCTGGTCCGCTGCCAGCCCTGACGCGAACCGGGCGACCGTCGCCTCGGACGTTCCGTGCGGCCACGAGGTCGCGAGCAAATAGCCATAGGGGCGCGCGCCCTTGGCGGCGAGGTCGGAGAGGTTCACGCGCAGAAGCTTCGCGGCCACGTCCGCCGGATCGTCGTCGGGCAGGAAATGGACGCCCGCGACCATCGCGTCCTTGGTCAGCACCAGGTCGCAACCGGGCGGCGGGGAGATGGCGGCGGCGTCGTCGAGCAGGCCGTACGTGCCTGGCATATCCTTCGCCAGCGGCGCGAAATGCCGCGCGATCAGCTCGAACTCGCCAGCGGTGTGCGGGGGCTTGCCCGGCGCCTCGTCCGCGCTCATGCACCCCTCCCCCAGGTTTCAGCCGGCCTCGCCCGGCGTGCCGACAAGCCCCTTCTTGCGCGCGATGGCGTCGAGCACGCCATTGACGAAGCCCGGCTCGTCGCCGTCGTAGAAGGCGTGGGCGACGTCGAGATATTCGCTGATGACGACGCGCACGGGCACCTCGCGCATGGAGATCAGTTCGAAGGCGGCAGCGCGGAACAGGGCGCGCAGGGTCGCATCGATGCGGGTGAGCGGCCAGCCCTCCGCCAGCACGCCGTTGACGAGGCGGTCGATTTCCGCCTGCCGCTCGACAACGCCGCGCACCACCGCGCCGAAGTGGGCGGGATCGGCCTCCTCGAGCGTGCCATCGTCCCCCTCCGCACCGAAGCGGTAGGTCTCGAACTCACTCACGACGCGGTCGACGGGCGTGCCCGCGAGATCCATCTGGTAGAGCGCCTGAACGGCGGCGAGACGCGCCGCGCTGCGGGCGCGCGCGCCCTTGCCGCGCCGGTCGCGCGTGCTGCCATCCTTCTTGCCCGTCTCGGCACTCATACGGACGCATACTCCTGTTTCAGACGCCACAGCGCGAGCGCGGCCTCCGCCGCCTCTCCGCCCTTGTTCTTCTGCGCCGGATCGGCGCGCACCCACGCCTGGTCGCCGTTTTCGACCGTCAGGATGCCGTTGCCGATGGCGAGCCCATAGTCGATGCCGAGCGTCATCAGACCGCGCGCGCTCTCGCCCGCCACGATCTCGAAATGATAGGTTTCGCCCCGGATCACGCAGCCGAGCGCGACGAAGAGGTCGTAGGCGCCCGTGTCCGCGGCCAGCGCAATGGCGGCGGGGATCTCCAGCGCGCCCGGGACCGTCTTGCGCGCGATGCTGCAGCCGGCCGCCTCCAGCGCGGCGATGGCGCCTTCGGCAAGGCCGTCCGAGATGTGCTCGTAGAACCGCGCCTCGACGATCAGGGCGCGCGGGGTCTCGCTCATGGGTCAGGATCCTGCGGGAATGGGGCGCCGCCCATGCACCGTCAGGCCGTAGCCGTCGAGCGCGACCAGGCTTTGCGCCGGGGAATTGGTCAGAAGCTCCATCTCGCGGATGCCGAGGTCGAGCAGGATCTGCGCGCCCACGCCATATTCGCGCAGCATGCGCGGCTGGTCGGAGGCGCCCGTCTCCTTGCGGCCGAGATAGGCGGTCACCGCGTCGGGCCGGGTGTCGCGCAGGATGACGCAGACGCCCCGCCCCTCGCGCCCGATCTCCGCCAGCGCGTCGTGCAGCATCCGTCCGCGCGTCGCGCCGCCGAGGCCGAGCAGGTCGTCGCACACCGTGCTCGCGTGCATCCGCACCAGCACGGGTCCGCCCTTGGCGATGTCGCCCTTCACCAGCGCCACATGCTCGGCATATTCGACCGTGTTCGCATAGACGATCATCCGCGCCTGTCCGAGCCCCGGAACCGTCACCTCGGACTCGCGCACGCGCGCCATCAGGTGGTCGTGCCGGCGGCGATAGGCGATCAGGTCCGCGATGGTGCCGATCCGGATGCCGTGCCGGCGCGAGAAGGCGACGAGGTCCGGCAGCCGGGCCATCGTACCGTCGTCGTTCATGATCTCGCAGATCACGCCCGCCGGGTTGAGGCCCGCGAGCCGCGCGAGATCAACCGCCGCTTCCGTGTGGCCCGCACGCACCAGCACACCGCCGTCGCGTGCGACCAGCGGGAAGACGTGGCCCGGCGTCACGATGTCCTGCGGTCCCTTGGTCGGGTCGATGGCGACCGCGATGGTGCGCGCCCGGTCGTGGGCGGAAATACCGGTGGAGACGCCCTCGCGCGCCTCGATGGAGACGGTGAAGGCGGTCTGGTGGCGCGTGCCGTTTCGCGGGCTCATCAGGTTGAGGTCGAGCGCGTCTGCCCGCTCCCGCGTGAGCGACAGGCAGATCAGCCCGCGCCCGAAGCGTGCCATGAAGTTGACCGCGTCGGGCGTCGCCATCTGGGCGGGGATCACCAGGTCGCCCTCGTTCTCCCGGTCCTCGGCGTCCACCAGGACCACCATGCGCCCGTTGCGCATGTCCTCGATGATGTCCTCGATGGGCGAGAGCGCGGCGTGCATCTCCTCCGCGCTCATCTCCGGGGCATGCGTGTCTGTCCCGCTCATCC
>JAJLJT010000019.1:0-5240 GCA_033844555.1 Alphaproteobacteria bacterium
ACCGCGCCCGCGATCGCCTCCGGTTCCGCGAGGGCCTGGGCATCCGCGCCCCGGGCGATCTGCGCGCGGGCATCGGTCAGCACGTCGCGTGCTGCATCGCGCACCGCGGTGGCGCCGTTCTCGCTCACAAGAGTTTGGAAAGGAGCGCTTCTCAGGAGAACGTCGACGGACGGAAGAAGGTCGAAGCGCGGCCGCGCGTCTGTCCTGGCGTCGTCCATCTTCGGCGGTTGTCCCGAAATCCCGGTGTATTGTCCGGATGACCCTAGGCTGCCGGCCGAATTATTGTCAATCTGGCCGCCCCGTTGCGCACAAGCAACGAGTCAGCCTCTGCTCTTGGCGAACAGCATCGGCGCGACCTCGTCGCGCAGGGCGAGCATCGCCTTGGCCACTTCCGGCACGCCGATGGTGGCCACGCGTTCCGAAATGCCGATGGCGACCATGCCGTGCGCCATGCGGTTGCGTGAGTCGAAAAACGGGACCGCAACGACCGTGACACCCGATATGTAGTTGCCGACATCGACCGCATAGCCAAGCTCGCGCGCCTGGCGAACCTCCTCGCGCCAGACGTCGAAGTCGGGCGGGTTGTCCCAGTGCAGCGCCGCGAACCCCTTGCGCAGCGTCGCCTCGTCGGGCGCGTTGAAGGCTGCGAAGCAACGGCCCGTGGCGCTGATCATCGCGGGAAAGCGGCTGCCGAGATCGACCTGCAGCCGGAACGGCAGCGGCACCTGCGACAAGGCGACGACGATCATCGACGATGGCTCGATCAGCTGCACGGCGATCGTCGTGAGGCCGAACCGGGTCGTCAGCTTGTCGAGCTGCGGCTGGATCAGCGAGGCGAAGGCGTTCTTCTCGATGGCGCTGCGCGCGATGGACAGAATGCCGACATCGATGAAGTACCGCTTCGAGATCGGGTCGAAGGCAACGAGCCCCTCATCCTTCAGCACCCGGAGGATGTGCAGGCAGGTGCTGGGGACGAGATCGAGGTCGCGCGCGATCTGCTGAACGCCGAGCGGCTCGTCCGACCCGCCCAGCCTGCGCAGAATGGCGATGGCGCGGGTGACGGCAGGAACGGCGCGCTTTCTTTGCACGGGGGCGGGCTGATTCAACGGGCTTGGGTCTCTTGCAGTCTGATCGGTCTTGTCCCGGCGCGGATGCGGCCGGACACGGTCAGGCTACACGGGAACCGGTGCGACTGTCATGTATCGACGCAGTGCCTCTTGAAGGGGCCTGCCGGACGAAGCATTGCGGCCATGCGTTTGAAGTTCGGGGAAGGTTTGCTAAACAGGATCGAGGCCGGTGCCGCCGGAGCGAAGACGGGCGGTACATGGCGATGCCTCCATCCAGTCTTCCGGCACCTTCGAACGGATACATGGCCCATGAACCGCCGCGACTTTCTGAAAACGACTGCATTCGCTGCCGCCGGGATGGGGCTCGTTCCGCGCGCCATGGCAGCAGAGCGCCGGGCATTCGACCCCAACCCGGAGAACGGGTGGCGGACGTTCGAGGTCACGACCAGGATCGAGCCGGTGAGCGACGGCGCGGCGCGGGTCTGGGTGTCGCTTCCCTCGGTCGAGGAGGCCGGCTGGATCCGGCCCATGGGAAACCTCTGGAACGGCAACGCCGCCAGCGTTCGGGAAGTGAGCGATCCGGTCTATGGCGCGCGCATGCTTGCCGCGCGCTGGGAGGCGGGGGAGCCTGCGCCGGTGCTGGAGGTCGTCAGCCGCTTCGCAACGCGCGACCGCGCCGTCGACCTCGGCCGCCCCGGCGATGTCGCAGCGCTCGATGCGGACGCGCGCCGGCTCTACACCAAGGCGACCCGGATGCTTCCGACCGACGGGATCGTTCGGGAGGCCGCGCTCGAGATCACGCAAGGCGCGGCTACGGACCTCGAGAAGGCCCGCGCGATCTACGACTGGATCGTGGACAATACCGAACGCAATCCGAAGACGCGCGGCTGCGGCCTCGGCGATATCCGGTACATGCTGGAGACCGGCGACCTGACCGGCAAGTGCGCCGACCTCAATGCGCTGTATGTCGGGCTGGCGCGTGCGGCGGGACTTCCGGCGCGCGATGTCTATGGCGTGCGGGTCGCGGACTCCCGCTATGGCTACCGCAGCCTCGGCAAGAGCGGCGATGTCACCAAGGGGCAGCATTGCCGCGCCGAGGTTTGGCTGGCGGGGTTCGGATGGGTGCCCGTGGACCCGGCGGACGTGCGCAAGGTCGTGCTGGAGGAGGCGCCGGGCCTCACGCTGAAGGACGATGTGGTGAAGGCCGCGCGCGAGACGCTGTTCGGCGCGTGGGAGATGAACTGGCTCGCCTACAACGTCGCTCACGACCTCGCCTTGCCGGGATCGGAGGGCGCTGACATCCCCTTCTTCATGTACCCCGAGGGGGAGGACGCCACCGGCCGCTTCGACAATCTCGAGCCGGGCAGCTTCGCCTACACACTGACCTCCCGCGAACTCACCGTCTGAGGCGGTCTCGGGCGGGCGGGCCGTCCGTGCCGCATTCAATTCGGGGCGCATTTGTGGGATCATCCAGCCATGGGGGTCGTCACTGCGCTTCTTGCAGGCAAGGTTATCGACGCCGCCGGCGATGACGCCGGCCGCGGGGCGCTTCCGGCGTCCGTCGGGCCGGTGCCCGACGCCGCGCCCGGCTGGGCCAGCCCCGTGGCAAGGGGAGTGCATGCCCGATGACCTACACCCGCGTCACACTGAAGGCGTTTGGCGGTCCCGAGCAATTGACGCTCGACAACGCCGCGGATCTGCCCGTGCCCAAGGCTGGCGAGGTCCGCGTGCGCATCCTCGTCACGAGCGCCGCCTTCACGGACGTGATGATCCGCAAGGGGTTGTATCCCGACGTGAAGGACAAGCCGCCCTTCACGCCCGGCTATGACATGGTGGGCGTCGTCGATGCCGCCGGTCCGGATGCGACACGGTTCCGGCCCGGCGACAGGGTGGCGGATCTGACGACCATAGGGGCCTATGCGACACACATCTGCCTGCCGGAGGACCGGCTGACGCCTGTGCCGGCAGGCCTGTCCGAGGTGGACGCCCTCGGGATGATCCTGTCGGGTGTCACGCCCTATCAGATGTTGTACCGGGTCGCGAAGATGCACGCGGGACAAAGCCTGCTGATCCACGGCGCCGGGGGCGCGGTAGGCACGACAATGCTGCAGCTCGCACGCGACGCAGGGGTCGCGGCCTTCGGAACCGACGTCGCGGAGAAGCACGATCTGATCGGCAGACTGGGGGCGATCCCTCTGGACGCGGACACGTCAGGGGAGGCGCTGGCCGAGGCGGCCGGCGGCGGTGTCGACGTCGTCTTCGACCCGCTTGGCGGCGAAAGCCTGTCGCGTTCGCTCCACGCACTGAAGCCCGGAGGGATGCTGGTTGCGTTCGGCTTCCAGAACGAGGTGCTCGGCCGCGGCGGATCGATCCCCTTCGACTTCGTCCGATTGAAGCTCTGGGACTGGCTGCCCAATGGACACGCGACCGCCTTCTATTCGATTGGCGCAATGCGCCGGAAGCATCCGGAATGGTTCCGCCACGACCTCGCGGCTTTGTTCTCGATGCTCCAGGAGGGGCGGATCGCCCCGGTACCCGCCGAGGTGCTGCCTTTGAGCGAGGTTCGCCGCGCCCATGAGCGGGTGGAGGCCGGTACGGTGTCGGGAAAGCTGGTCCTGCGGGTTGCGGACGCATGAAGCAAGGGCGGTCCGACAGCATCCGCGCGCTGCACGGGCATTCCGGCGTCCGGGCGGTCCGGCGATGAGCGTGCGCGAATGCGAGTTCGTCGTCGTCGGCTCCGGCGCGGCCGGCAGCGTGGTCGCCGGCCGCCTCGCCCGGGAGACCGATGACCGTGTCGTGCTGATCGAGGCGGGCGGTCCCGACGGCCACCCCCTGACCACCATCCCGGGTATCGCGTTCCTCGCCAGCGTCTCGCCGCGGCGCAACTGGAACTTCCTCACCGAACCGATCCCGGCGCTGGGCGGGCGGCGCATGGCCTGGAACCAGGGCCGGATCCTCGGCGGCGGCAGCAGCATCAACGGCATGATCTACATGCGCGGGCATTCCCGCGAGTACGACCAGTGGCGCCAGGCCGGCTGCACGGGCTGGGGTTTCGACGAGGTGCTGCCCTTCTACCGCAAGTCGGAGAGCAGCGCGCGCGGCGCCGGCCGCTGGCATGGCGGCGACGGGCCGATCGCGACGCGGCCCTCGCACACGCCCTTGCCGATCTGCGCGGCCTTCCTGGAGGCGGCGGGCGCGGCGGGCTTTCCGGTGGTCGAGGACCTCAACGCCGACGTGGCGGAGGGCTTCGGGCGCTTCGACATCAATGTGCGCGACGGGCGGCGGGTCAGCGCGGCGACCGGCTACGTTCGGCCCGCGCTCGGCCGGCCCAACTTCACCGTGCTCACCGGCGCACTGGCGCGGCGGGTGATTGTCCGCGGAGGGCGTGCCTGGGGGGTCGAGATCGCGCGCGGCGGCAAGGTGGAGACGGTGCGCGCGACCCGCGAGGTCATCGTCTCCTGCGGCGCGGTGAATTCCCCGCAACTGCTGCTGCTGTCGGGGATCGGGCCAGCGGACGAGTTGCGCGCGCTTGGCATCGACGTGGTCGCCGATCTGCCGCAGGTTGGGCACAACCTGCACAACCACCCCGCCTACACGCTGCGCTACGCCTGCCATGCGCCGGTCACGGCCTATCGCTATGCCCGCCCGCTGGCCGCACTCGGGCTGGCGGCGCGCTACGCCTTCGGGCGCCGGGGGCCGCTTGGCGAGAGCTACGTGGCACAGGGCGGCGTCTTCCGCACCGATCCGGGCCTGGAGATCGCCAACAGCATCGTCGTCATGGCGCCCGCGCTGGTCGAACGCGGCCGCGCGGGCGAGAGCTGGCGCAGCCTCTTGCCGCATCGCCATGGCTTCGCGGTCTCCGTAAGCGTCGGCCGGCCAGCGAGCCGGGGCGTCGTCCGGCTGCGCTCCGCCGATCCTGCTGCGCCGCCGTCGATCCAGCCGAATTATCTCTCCGACCCAGCCGACGCGGCGAGCCTCGTGCGCGGGGTCGAACGGGTGCGCGAGATCATGCGGCAACCGCCGGTCCGCGATGCGATCAGCGAGGAGCTTTCGCCGGGCCCCGCCGCCGAACGGAACGGGCTCGAGGCCGAAATCCGGGCGGGCCTCGGCAGCTATTCGCACCCGGGCGGGACCTGCCGCATGGGCGGCGATGCAGGCTCCGTGGTCGATCCG
>JAJLJT010000020.1:0-2385 GCA_033844555.1 Alphaproteobacteria bacterium
CGGCGCGGTCGAGAAATACATCAATGACACCGCGTGGGAGGAAGGCTGGATCCAGCCCTTCACCCCGCCGCGCGAGCTTGAGCAGTCCATCGGCATCGTCGGCGCCGGCCCCGCGGGCCTCGCCGCGGCGGAGCAGATGCGGCGGAAGGGCTACAAGGTCACCATCTACGACCGCTACGACCGCGCGGGCGGCCTGCTGATCTATGGCATCCCCGGCTTCAAGCTGGAAAAGGAGGTGGTCGAGCGGCGCACGAAACGCCTTGCCGACAGCGGCATCGAGTATCGCATGAACTTCGAGGTCGGGCGCGACGCGACGCTCGCCGACCTGCGTGAGAAGCACGACGCGGTGCTGATCGCGACCGGCGTCTACAAGGCGCGCGACATCGACGGCCCGGGGTCCGGGGCGGACGGAATCGTTCCGGCGATGGAGTTCCTGACCGCCTCGAACCGCGTGGGCCTCGGCGACGACGTTCCCGATTTCCGCAACGGGCGCCTGACCGCCGAGGGCAAGAAGGTCGTCGTCATCGGCGGCGGCGACACCGCCATGGACTGCGTGCGCACCGCCGTGCGCCAGGGCGCCACCTCGGTGACCTGCCTCTATCGCCGCGACCGGGAGAACATGCCGGGCTCGCAGCGCGAGGTCGCGAACGCCGAGGAGGAAGGCGTGCACTTCGAATGGCTCGCCGCGCCCAAGGGCTTCCTTGCGGACAGCGACAACCAGGTCATGGGCGTGCGCGCGGTGCGGATGCGCCTCGGCCTGCCCGACGCCACGGGCCGCCGCCGGCCGGAGGAAGTGGCCGACAGCGACTTCACCGTCGAGGCCGATCTGGTGCTGAAGGCGCTGGGCTTCGACCCGGAGGACCTGCCCACCCTGTTCGGCGCGCCGGAGCTTCCGGTGACGCGCTGGGGTACGGTCAAGGTCGACTTCCATACCCAGATGACGGAGATGGAAGGCGTCTTCGCCGCGGGCGACATCGTGCGCGGCGCCTCGCTCGTCGTGTGGGCGATCCGCGACGGCCGCGACGCGGCGGAGGCGATGCACGCCTACATCCAGAACAAGACCAAGGCCGCCGGAGAGACGGCCGGCGTGCGCGCGGCCTGACCGGCCCCACGCGACCTGCACGCCACCAAGGACACAGAAGAACGAGGGATGCGCCCCATGACCGACCGCCCCATCATCGACACCGGCTTCGCAGAGATCGCGCGCATGGAGCGCGAGCGCGAGCGGCTGGCCGCCGAGGGCCTCTACGATCCGGCGTTCGAGCACGACGCCTGCGGCGTCGGCTTCGTCGCCGCCATCGACGGCAAGCCGCGCCGCGAGGTCGTGGAAAAGGGCATCGCCGCGCTGAAGGCCGTGTGGCACCGCGGCGCGGTCGACGCCGACGGCAAGACCGGCGACGGCGCGGGCATCCACGTCGAGATCTCGCAGGAGTTCTTCAAGGAGCACGTGGCCCGCACCGGACACGAGCCGCTGAAGGGCCGTCTCGCGGTCGGCCAGGTCTTCCTGCCGCGCACCGACTTCGCCGCGCAGGAGGTCTGCCGCACGATCGTCGAGCAGGAGGTGCTGAAGTTCGGCTACTACATCTATGGCTGGCGCCAGGTGCCGGTGAACATCGACGTTCTCGGCGAGAAGGCGAACGCCACCCGCCCGGAGATCGAGCAGATCCTCCTCGCCAACTCCAAGGGCGTCGACGAGGAGCGGTTCGAGCGCGACCTGTTCTTCATCCGCCGCCGGGTCGAGAAGGCGGCGATGGCCGCCTCGATCCGCGACTTCTACATCTGCTCGCTGTCGTGCCGGTCGATCATCTACAAGGGCATGTTCCTGGCGGAGCATCTGTCGGAGTTCTATCCCGACCTGCGGGACGAGCGCTTCGAATCGCGTTTCGCGATCTTCCACCAGCGCTATTCGACCAACACCTTCCCGCAATGGCGCCTGGCCCAGCCTTTCCGGATGCTCGCCCACAATGGCGAGATCAACACGCTGAAGGGCAACTCGAACTGGATGAAGAGCCACGAGATCCCGATGGCGTCGGAGAACTTCGGCGTTCATGCGGAGGACGTGAAGCCGATCATCCAGCCGGGATCGTCGGATTCAGCCGCGCTCGACGCGGTGTTCGAGGTGCTGGTGCGCGCGGGCCGCACCGCGCCGCTCGCCAAGACGCTGCTGGTGCCCGAAGCCTGGTCGAAGCGCGTGACCGTGATGCCGGAAGCGCACCGGGCGATGTACGCCTATTCCAACTCCGTCATGGAGCCGTGGGACGGCCCCGCCGCGCTCGCCGCGACGGACGGGCGCTGGGTGATCGGCGGCATGGACCGCAACGGTCTGCGGCCGATGCGCTATGCCGTGACCAATGACGGGCTGATCGTCGCGGGCTCCGAGGCCGG
>JAJLJT010000021.1:0-8548 GCA_033844555.1 Alphaproteobacteria bacterium
CTGGTGAGCCTGGTCGCGCGGGCGAAGGCGCTGCAGGCCTTCCTCGACACCGACGACGGGGCGAACCTGCTCGCGGGCTACCGCCGGGCGGCGAACATCCTGCGGATCGAGGAGAAGAAGGACAAGGCCGCCTACGACGGCGCGCCGGACCCCGCGCACTTCACGCAGGACGAGGAACGCGCGCTGTTCGACCGCGTGGCCGAAGCCGCGGCCAGCGCCGACGCCGCCGCAGCGCGGGAGGATTTCGAGGGCGCGATGCGCGCGCTCGCCGCCGTGCGCGCGCCGGTCGACGCCTTCTTCGACAAGGTCACCGTCAATGCCGACGACGCGGGCGTGCGCGTCAACCGGCTCCATCTCCTGAACATGATCCGCGCCCGGCTCGACGCCATCGCCGACCTGTCGCGGATCGAGGGGTAGGGGGGCCGCGCGCCCGCCCGCAGATGCCCAGCAGCTAGGGAAGACAACACCATGACCAAGTGGGTTTACAGCTTTGGCGGCGGCTCGTCGGAGGGGGCGGCCGACATGCGCAACCTTCTCGGCGGCAAGGGCGCGAACCTTGCCGAGATGTCGAACCTGGGCCTTCCGGTGCCGCCGGGCTTCACCATCACCACCGAGGTGTGCACCCACTATTACGACAACGGCCAGACCTATCCGGCCGACCTCGAGGCGCAGGTCGAGGCCGCCATCGAGGCGGTCGAGGGCGTCGTCGGCAAGACCTTCGGCGACCCGAAAAACCCGCTGCTGGTGTCGGTCCGGTCGGGCGCGCGCGCGTCCATGCCGGGCATGATGGACACGGTCCTCAACCTCGGCCTCAACGACGAGACGGTGGAGGGGCTGGCGGCACTGGGCGGCGACGCGCGCTTCGCCTGGGACAGCTACCGCCGCTTCGTGCAGATGTATTCCGACGTCGTTCTGGGCGTCGACCACGGCTTCTTCGAGGATGTGCTGGAAAGCTTCAAGGAGGAGCGGGACTTCGCGCTCGACACCGAACTGAGCGCGCAAGACTGGCAGGCCATCGTCGCCCGCTACAAGGAGATCGTGGCGGAGGAGACGGGCGAGGACTTCCCGCAGGACCCCAAGACGCAGCTCTGGGGTGCGGTCGGCGCGGTGTTCTCCAGCTGGATGAACCAGCGCGCCATCACCTACCGCCGCCTGCACGCCATTCCGGCAAGCTGGGGCACGGCGGTCAACGTGCAGGCCATGGTCTTCGGCAACATGGGCGAGACGAGCGCGACCGGCGTCGCCTTCACCCGCAATCCGTCGACGGGCGAAAAGGAGTTCTACGGCGAATTCCTCATCAATGCGCAGGGCGAGGACGTGGTGGCCGGGATCCGCACGCCGCAGTCGCTGACGCAGGCGGCGCGCGAGGCGGCGGGCGAGGAAAAGCCCTCCATGGAGGAGGCGATGCCCGCGGCCTTCGCCCAGCTTGTCGAGATCAAGGACCGGCTCGAGGCGCACTACCGCGACATGCAGGACATCGAGTTCACGGTGGAGCAGGGCCGCCTCTACATGCTGCAGACGCGGTCGGGCAAGCGCACGGCAAAGGCCGCGCTGAAGATCGCCGTCGACATGGCGTCGGAAGGCCTCATCACCGAGAAGGAGGCGGTCTCGCGCGTGGAGCCGTCCTCGCTCGACCAGCTTCTGCACCCGATGCTCGACCCGGATGCGGAGCGCGACGTACTGGCCGCAGGCCTGCCGGCGTCGCCGGGCGCGGCCTCGGGCAAGATCGTGTTCACCGCCGACGAGGCCGAGGCCGCCAAGACCCGCGGCGAACAGGTGATCCTGGTGCGCGTCGAGACGAGCCCGGAGGATATCCACGGCATGCACGCGGCCGAGGGCATCCTGACCACGCGCGGCGGCATGACGAGCCACGCGGCCGTGGTCGCGCGCGGCATGGGGCGGCCCTGCGTCTCCGGCGCGGGCGGTCTCGTCGTCGACTACGCCAAGAAGACGCTGAGCGCGATGGGCCGCACGCTGCACGAGGGCGAGATCGTGACCATCGACGGCACGACGGGCCAGGTCATGGTCGGCGAGGTGAAGACCATCCAGCCGGAACTGACGGGCGACTTCGCGCACCTGATGGCCTGGGCCGACAAGGTGCGCCGCATGAAGGTGCGCGCCAACGCCGAGACCCCGCTCGACGCCCGCACCGCGCGGGAGTTCGGGGCGGAGGGCATCGGCCTGTGCCGGACCGAGCACATGTTCTTCGACGAGGACCGCATCGTCGCCGTGCGCGAGATGATCCTGGCGGAAAGCGAGGACGGGCGCCGCCACGCGCTGTCGCGCCTGTTGCCGATGCAGCGCGACGACTTCATCGAGCTGTTCACGATCATGAAGGGCCTGCCGGTCACCATCCGCCTGCTCGACCCGCCGCTGCACGAGTTCCTGCCGCACACCGACGCGGAAATCGCGGAGGTGGCGCGCGCCGCGGGCGTGCCGGCGGACGCACTGCGCCGGCGTGCGAACGAGCTTTCCGAGACCAACCCGATGCTCGGCCATCGCGGCTGCCGCCTGGGCGTGACCTACCCGGAAATCTACGAGATGCAGGCCCGCGCGATCTTCGAGGCGGCGGTCGAGGCCGCGCGCCTGACGGGCGAGCCGGTGGAGCCCGAGGTGATGATCCCGCTCGTCGGCTTCCGGGCGGAGCTGGATTTCCTCAAATCCCGCGTCGACGCGGTGGCGCAGGACGTGATGAAGGAGAACGGCGCGGAGATCCGCTATCTCGTCGGCACCATGATCGAACTGCCGCGCGCCGCGCTGCGCGCGTCCGAGATCGCGGAGACGGCGGAGTTCTTCTCCTTCGGCACCAACGACCTGACGCAGACGACGCTGGGCATCAGCCGCGACGACGCCGCGCGCTTCCTGACGGAGTACGAGCGGCGCGGCCTCATCCCGCACGATCCGTTCGTGACCATCGACCAGGACGGCGTGGGCGAGCTTGTCCGCATCGGCGTCGAGCGGGGGCGCGAGACGCGTGAGGGCCTCAAGTGCGGGATCTGCGGCGAGCATGGCGGCGACCCGGCGTCCATCGCCTTCTGCGAGGGCGTCGGCCTCGATTACGTCTCCTGTTCGCCCTTCCGGGTGCCGATCGCGCGGCTGGCGGCGGCGCAGGCGACGCTCAAGGCGCTCGCCGTGAAGGACTGAGGCGGGCCATGTGGCGCCCGGCCTGGTATCTCCTCTGCGCCATCGCGGGCGGGCTTGCGGGCACGTCCTTCGGCGTGATGGGAAACCTCGTGCTGGTCGCCTTCGGCTGGGTCGCGGTCTATGTCGCGCGCGACAAGGGCACGCCCGCCGTGCTCGCCAATGTCGGGGCGCTCGACGGGGTTCTGGGGGCGCTCGTGTCCTTCGTCGCGCCGATCGTGCTGATCGCGGTGCAGCTTTCGGGCGGGGCGTGAGGCGGTGGCGGGCGCCGATCTGCTCGCGGACCTGAAGGCGGGCGGAAAGCGCGCGCTCGCCGATGCGCTGGCCCGTATCGAGCGGGTGCATGGGCAGGACGCGGAGGACGCGGACCTCGCGGCGCTGCTCGATGCGGCCTTCGCGGGCGGAGAGGGGCATGTCCTCGGCCTCACCGGACCGCCCGGCGTGGGAAAGTCGACGCTGACCAATGCGCTGGTGCGCGCCTGGCGGGAGAAGGGGCTGACGGTCGGCGTGATCGCGGTCGACCCCTCGTCGCGGACCTCCGGCGGGGCGCTCCTCGGCGACCGCACGCGCATCCAGACCGACCCGGAGGACCAGGGCGTCTTCGTCCGCTCCATGGCGGCGCGCGACCGGCTGGGCGGGCTTTCCGCCCTCTCTTTCCCGGCGGCTGTGCTGATGCGCGCGGTGTTCGACCGGGTGATCGTGGAAACCGTGGGCGTCGGCCAGTCGGAGACGGAGATCGCCGACCTCGCCGACACGGTGGCCATGTGCATCCAGCCGGGCTCCGGCGATTCCCTGCAGTTCATGAAGGCGGGGATCATGGAGGTGCCGGACATCGTCGTCGTGACCAAGGCCGACATGGGCGCGGCCGCCACACGCGCGCGCGCCGACGTCGAAGGCGCGCTGAGCCTTGCCGCGCCCGGTGCGCAGGGGGCGGGCTGGCGCGTGCCCGTGCTGGTCGCATCGGCTGCGACAGGGGACGGCGTCGCCGCGATTCTCGACGCGGTCGAGGCGCACCGCACCCACGATCCGGACGGCCGCCGCGCGCGGCGCACGCGGCAGGCGGCGACCTGGATCCAAACGGCGGTCCGGGAGCGTTTCGGACGCGAGGGCGTGCGCAGGATGGCGCCGCCGGAGGCGCCTCGGGACGGACCGTTCACGCGCGCCGCCACGCTTTTCCGCACGCTCGGCAGCGGCTGAGCCAACGCCCCCGGGATACGCGATTGCGTTAACGAATGGAGCCAGCAGCGGCCTGCCGGCCCTGTCTCCGCAGATCAGGTTTGCAGCATGCGGGATGGTTAACGGCGGTGACGGTCTGGGGGTTCAGGGGCCTGTGGCACGCCGCCGGGGCGCGGCATCCGCTCTCGCCAAACCACTAGGATAAAAAGCGGAATCGCGATTCCCGCCAGTATCTCGACCAGTATCCCGGCGCTTTGGCCCGCGACTTGCTGGGGTGGCGCAAAGCAACCGCGGGAGGTTGGGAGTCATGCCAAATCAAGACGTTAATCAAGCTTGCCATAATGTTGACGGAATTTGCTTGAAAGGGAACGCGCGTTCCCTATTCTCCCGTGAGCGGTCACGAGGATCGCTGGGCAGGGTGGCGAGCGGCCGCTTGGACACGCGTGACGATGACACGCGCCTGCGGCCGCCGGCAGAGAGGCATCCGTCTCGCCCCTGTCGCTTTGTGGTGAACAAAACGACTGAGTGCCCGATGCCTGAGAGTCATGCGCATCGCGCCGTACGGCGCGGTTTCAAGGCCGGTCTGCTTGCTGCCGGCGTCCTTTTCCTGGGCGCGGTGGGCGGTACGGCCGTCGCGGATATCAAGCCTGTCACCGGCCATGGACCGGCGACCTGGGCGGCGGAAGTCGAGACCAACTCGGCGAACGACCTGCATTGCCTTGCGACCGCGATCTATTTCGAGGCGCGCGGCGAACCCGTGGACGGGCAGGCCGGCGTCGCCGAGGTGATCCTGAACCGCGTCGCCAGCAAGCGCTTCCCCGACACGGTCTGCGATGTCGTCTATCAGGGCGCGCGCGCCGGAACGCGGGCCTGCCAGTTTTCCTTCGCGTGCGACGGCAAGCCGGAGACGGTGGGCAACAAGTCGGCATGGCAGCGCGCCCGCGCGCTTGCCCGCGCGATCATGGAGGGGCGGACCCGCCGGGTGACGGATCAGGCGCTCTACTTCCACGCGGATTACGTGGCCCCCTCCTGGGCGCGTCACATGGTCCGGACGGCGCAGATCGGCCGCCACATCTTCTATCGGGAGCCCGACCGCACCGCCATGCGCTGACCCCGACGGGGTCAGACCGCGATGTCGAGGCCGAGGTCGAGCGCGCGGACGGAGTGGGTGAGGGCGCCCGAGGAGATGTAGTCGACGCCTGTCTCCGCGATGGCGCGCACGGTGTCGAGGCGAACATTGCCCGACGCCTCGACGATGGCGCGCCCGGCGATCGTCTTCACGCAGGCGCGCAGCGTGTCGACATCCATGTTGTCGAGCATGATGACGTCCGCGGCCGCGGCCAGCGCCTCCTCGACCTGGGCGGGCGTGTCGCACTCCACCTCTACCTTTACCAGATGGCCGAGGCCCGCCCGCGCGCGTGCGACTGCCGGGCCGATGCCGCCCGCGAGCGCGATGTGGTTGTCCTTGATCAGCACGGCGTCGTCGAGGCCGTGCCGGTGGTTCGCGCCGCCGCCGAGGCGCACCGCGTGCTTCTCGACCGACCGCAGGCCCGGCGTGGTCTTGCGGGTGCAGGTGATCCGCGCGCCCGTGCCCTCGATGGCGTCGACCATCGCGCGCGTCGCCGTGGCGACGCCTGAGAGGTGGCAGACGAAGTTGAGCGCCACACGCTCCGCCGTCAGGAGACCGCGTGCCGAGCCCTCGACGCGCAGCACCTCCCGGCCCTTGGCGATGCGATCCCCGTCCGCCGCGAGACGGGTGAGCGCGAGGGCGGGATCGATCAGGCGAAAGGCCGTCTCGGCAAGGTCGAGGCCGGCCAGAACGCCGTCGGCCCGCGTCGCCATGACCGCGGCCCCGCGCGCGTCCGCGGGCACGGTGAGGTCGGTTGTGATGTCGCCGGTGTGGCCCAGATCCTCGAGCAGGGCGGCGCGCACGAGCGGTTCGATCATCACGGCAGGCAGGTTCGGAACTGCGGTTCCGGCGCGGGTCGTCATCGGCGGTCCTCTCAGGCCTGGGCGTGCGCGCGCGCGTCGGCGAGCGTCATGGCCGTGCGGTGTGCAAAGGCGGCATCGGTGTCGGGGAAGTCGCTGCGGTAGTGGCCGCCCCGGCTTTCGGTGCGGGCGAGCGCGCCCGCCGCGATCAGCCGCGCGGTCGCCAGCACGTTGAGCATCGGCAGGCTCTGCGTCGCGGCCTCGATCTCGCCGATGACGCGCAGCGCGTGGGCGAGGCCAGCCGCATCGCGCACAACGCCGACGTCGTGCGTCATCGTCTCGCGCAGGCGGGGCAGGTGGGCGGCGACGGCCTCCCAGTCCATCGGGCCGCTGATGGGCGCGATACCGGCGGCTCGCCTGCCCGCTGTCTCGCCCGCGTCGCGCGCGATATCCTCGGCCACGCGGCCGCCGAACACGATGGATTCCAGCAGCGAGTTGGAGGCGAGCCGGTTCGCCCCGTGCGCGCCGGTCGACGAAACCTCGCCCACGGCCCAGAGACCCGCGAGGCTCGTCCGCCCGTACTCGTCCGTCAGGATGCCGCCCATGTGGTAATGCTCCGCCGGGGCGACGGGGATCGGCTCCCTGACGGGATCGATGCCCGCCTCGCGGCAATAGCCCGCAACGGTCGGAAACTGCGTCTCGATGCGCGCGCCGAGCACCTGACGGGTGTCGAGATAGACGCGGCCGCCGCGCTTCAGTTCCGCGAAGATGCCGCGCGCCACCACGTCGCGGGGCCCAAGCTCGGCATCCGGGTGGATCGCGGTCATGAAACGCTCGCCCCGCTCGTTGACGAGGATCGCACCCTCGCCGCGCAGCGCCTCGGTCGCGAGCGGGGCGGGATCGCGGCCCACGTCGATGGCGGTGGGGTGGAACTGCACGAACTCCGGGTCGGCGACGACAGCGCCGGCGCGCGCGGCCATGCCCAGCCCCTCGCCGCGCACGACGGCCGGGTTGGTCGTGACGCGGAAGAGCCCGCCGATGCCGCCGGTCGCAAGCACCGTCGCATGGGCGCGGATCAGGACGGGCGTCGTGCCGCCCGCTTCGGCCGCGTGGATGCCGCAGACGCGCCCGTCGGCCACCGCAAGCTCCATCGCCACCATGTTCTCGATGACGCGGATCGAGGGGCGCTTGGCGACGGCGGCGACGAGCGCGCCCATGATCGCCTTACCCGCGCGGTCGCCCTGCACGCGCACGATGCGGTTGCGGCTGTGCGCGGCCTCCCGCCCGAAGACGAGATGGCCCGAGGGATCGCGGTCGAAGGGCACGCCAAGCTCGATCAGGTCGGCGATGCGGTCGGGCGCGGTGCGGGTCAGGATCTCGACGATCTTGTGGGCCGCGATGCCGCCCGCGACCTTCTCGGTGTCGGCGGTGTGCAGGTCGGCGCTGTCGCCTTCGCCCATGGCGGCTGCGACGCCGCCCTGCGCCCACGCACTGGACGCGCCTTCCGAGAGGGGGGCTGCGGCGATCACCGTCACGCGGCGCTCGGGCGCAAGCTTCAGCGCGGTGAAGAGACCGGCGAGCCCTGCGCCAACAACCAGCGCGTCGCCGCCATCGATCTGCTCGGGATAGGCCACGGGCGCGCGCTCCGTCGCTGTGAGGGGGAAAGGGAGCCGCCCGCCCGGCACGAAACCGGCGCGGCCGCCCTCAGTGCGTCTTGTTGAAGTCGATCATGCGCTGGACGGCGCCGCGCGCACGCTCGGCGATCCCGGGGTCGACGACGACCTCCTCCTTCATCTGCTCCAGCGCCTCAAGCACCTTCGGCAGCGTGATCCGCTTCATGTGCGGGCAGAGGTTGCAGGGGCGCATGAACTCCGTCCCCGGAAGCTCGGCCGCGACATTGTCGCCCATGGAGCATTCGGTCACCATCACGACCTGCGCCGGGCGGTGGTCCTTGACGTAGTTGATCATGCCCGAGGTGGAGCCCGCGAAATCGGCCTCCAGCACGACCTCCGGCGGGCATTCGGGGTGCGCGAGCACCATGACGCCCGGGTGGTGCTTGCGGAACTCCCGGATCTCCTCGGCCGAGAAGCGGTCGTGCACCTCGCACGAGCCGGCCCAGGTGATGATGCGCTTGCCGGTCTCCCGCGCGACGTTCTTCGCGAGGTACTGGTCGGGGATCATGATGACCGTGTCGCTGTCGAGCGAGGCCACGATGTCGCGCGCGTTCGACGAGGTGCAGCAGATGTCGGTCTCGGCCTTCACCTCCGCGCTCGTGTTCACATAGGTGACGACCGGCACGCCC
>JAJLJT010000022.1:0-5446 GCA_033844555.1 Alphaproteobacteria bacterium
CGCTGGCGCTCGGCACCCCGGCGGAGGTGCAGAAGGACCCCGCCGTCATCGAGGCCTACCTGGGCGCGCCGCAGGACGCGGCGAAGACCGGGGAGGCGCGCGCATGAGCGAGACCGTCCTCGACGTTCGCAACATCGAGACCTTCTACGGCGCGATCATGGCGCTGCGCGGCGTGAGTCTCTCGGTCGACAGGGGCCGGATCGTCACGATCCTCGGCGCGAACGGGGCGGGCAAGACCACGCTGATGAAGACCGTCTCCGGCGCGCTCGACCCGGAGAAGGGAACCGTCGCCTTCCTCGGCGAAGAGGTGCAGGGGATGGAGCCCGACCAGCTTGTCCGCCGCGGCATGGCGCACGTGCCGGAGGGGCGCGAGGTCTTTCCCTTCCTCACGGTGGAGGAGAACCTGACGCTCGGCGCCTTCACCCGGTCAGACCGGGCGGAGATCGCGGCGGACCGGGAGATGGTCTACGGCTATTTCCCGATCCTGAAGGAACGGCGTGCGCAGATCGCGGGCACGCTGTCGGGCGGGCAGCAGCAGATGCTGGCGATCGGCCGCGGGCTGATGGCCAGGCCGAAGCTGATGCTGCTCGACGAGCCGTCGCTCGGCCTCTCGCCCCTGCTCGTGCAGGAGATCTTCGCCATCATCCGCCGCCTCAACGAGGAGCAGGGCGTGACCATGCTGATCGTGGAGCAGAACGCGCAGGTGGCGCTGACCACCGCGCACTTCGGCTATGTGCTGGAGACGGGCCGCATCGTCATGGCGGGCGACGCCGCCCGGCTTCTCGCGTCGGAGGACATCCAGGAATTCTACCTCGGCCAGCATGGCGGCGACGCTTCGGGCGACCGCGGCGGACGGCGCTGGAAGCGCCGCAAGACCTGGCGCTAGGGAGGGAGGCGACGCAATGACGGCGACGGCCGGCACCTCTTCCGCCCCCATCGTGCTCGACGGCTGCGACACGCCCGTCGCGCTGTGGGCGAAGCGCTGCAAGGCGTTCGGGGCGCGCGTCTGCCACCGGGAGAAGGACCTCGGCATCTGGCAGAGCTTCACCTGGACCGACTATTTCGAGCAGGCCCGCCGCATCGGCATGGGGCTGATCGCGCTGGGTCTCCAGCGCGGCGAGGCGGTCTCGATCCTGTCGGAAGACCGCAAGGAATGGCTCTATTGCGACTATGGGATCGCGGCTGTGGGCGGCATCCCGAGCGGGGTCTACACCACCGACAGCGCGCAGCAGCTTGCCTACCTGATCAACGACAGCGGCTCGACCTTCCTGTTCCTCGAGAACGACGAGCAGCTCGACAAGTACCTGGAAATCCGCGCCTCCGTCCCCACGCTGCGCAAGGTGATCGTGTTCGACCGGAAGGGCCTGCGCGATTTCCACGACGACAAGGTGATCTTCCTCGACCGCCTGTACGAGCTTGGCGACGAGGCCGTGACCGCCCACCCCGGCCGCTTCGAGGAGGAGATCGCGAAGGCGAAGCCCGAAGACGTGCGCATGCTGATCTACACCTCCGGCACAACGGGGCCACCCAAGGGCGCGATGATCAGCCATCTGAACGTCATGTACCAGATCACGGCGGGGCTGGAGATCCTGGAGACGCGGCCCGGAGACGAGCAGCTCTGTTTCCTGCCGCTCTGCCACATTCTGGAGCGGCTGGTCTCGACCGAGTTCCAGGTGGCCGTCGGCACGACGATCAATTTCGCCGAGAGCCCGGAGACCGTGTTCGAGAACCTGCAGGAGGTGAGCCCGCACGTCTTCACCGGCGTGCCGCGGGTCTGGGAGAAGATGTATTCCCGCATCTCCATCATGCGCTCGGAAGCGACCGCCTTCGGGCGCTGGGCGTTCGACCGGGCACTGGCGGCGGGTGCGGCCCGTCTCGCCGCGATCGAGCGGGGGGACAGCGTGCCGCCGCTCGTGGCGCTCAACCATCTCGCCTGGGACCTGCTCGTGCTGCGCAACCTGCGCCGGATGCTGGGCCTCGACCGGTGCCGGCGGGGCACGACCGGGGCCGCGCCGATTTCGCCCGACCTCTTGCGCTGGTTCGGTGCGCTGGGCGTGCCGCTGGTCGAGGGGTACGGCATGACCGAAAGCTCGGGCGTCGTCAGCGTCAACACGCCCGCGCGCAACGCCATCGGCACGGTCGGCCCGGCGCTGCCGCGCAGCGAGGTGCGCATCGCGGAGACGGGCGAGGTGCTGGTGCGCGGCGCCAACGTCTTCCCCGGCTACTGGAACAAGCCCGGCAAGACGGCGGAGACGGTCGACGCCGGGGGCTGGCTGCACACCGGCGACGTGGGCCGTCTCGACGCCTCCGGCAATTTGACGATCACCGGGCGGCTCAAGGACATCATCATCACCGCGGGCGGCAAGAACATCACCCCGGCGGAGATCGAGAGCCGGCTGAAGTTCTCGCCCTACGTCTCCGACGCGGTGGTCATCGGCGACCGGCGCAAGTACCTGACCGCGCTCGTCATGATCGACCAGGAGAACGTGGAGAAATTCGCCCAGGACAATCGCATCCCCTTCACGGACTTCGCCTCGCTGTGCGCCGCGCCGCAGGTCGTCGACCTGATCGACGGCGTCGTGCGCGAGGTGAACCGCGACTTCGCGCAGGTCGAGCAGATCAAGAAGTTCCGGCTCATTGACGTCCTGCTGACCGCCGAGGACGATGAGCTGACGCCCACCATGAAGCTGAAGCGCGGCTTCGTGGAGAACAAGCACAAGGCGCTGATCGACAGCATGTACGCGGAGACCTGAGCCGGCATCGGACCCGGCCTGACATCGGGAGGAGACCCATGAGGAAACTTGCCATCGCAGCCGCGGCCGCCGCCGCGCTCGCCGCCGGGGGCGTCCATGCGCAGACCCGCGGCGTCACCGACACCGAGGTGCGCGTCGGCGGCGCGCACGACATGTCGGGCATCTTCGCGGGCTTCTCCGTGCCCGCGGTGAAGGCCGCCCAGCTCTATTTCGACGAGGTGAACGCCAAGGGCGGCGTGCACGGGCGCCAGATCCGCTACATCGTGGAGGATCACGGCTACCAGGTGCCCAAGGCCGTGCAGGCGGTCAACAAGCTCGTCAACCGCGACGAGGTGTTCGCCATGCTGCTGAGCCTGGGGACGCCGCACAACATCGCCGCCTTCAACGTGCTCGACCCGCTCGGCATCCCGAACATCAGCCCGCTGACCGCCGCGCGCCAGATGCTGCAGGACCCGATCGAGAACAAGTTCACCGGCCTGTCGAGCTATTACGACGGCATCCGCGCCGCCGCCGGCTACCTGATGGAGAAGAACGGCCGCAAGACCATCTGCTCCATGTACATCCCCTCCGACTTCGGCGAGGAGATCCATTCGGCGACCGTGGACGAGGCGCAGGCCCGCGGCCTGACCTTCAAGGCGGAGACGCAGCACCGCCCGGACGAAACCGACTTCACCGGCGCCATCGGCAAGCTGAAGGCCGAGGGTTGCGACCTCGTCTCCATCGCGCTCGGCCTGCGCGCGACCATCACGGCGGTCGGCACGGCGAAGAAGATGGGCTGGACCGACGCCGACTTCCTCGTCTCCTCGGCGGGTTTCCACACCGCCGTCGCCAAGGTGCCGGGCGGCGTGACCGAAGGGCTCTACGCCGGCGCGGGCTGGCAGGATCTGGAGGCGCGCCTCTCCAACCCGGCTGTCGCCGACTGGGTCGCCAAGTGGAAGGCCGCGACCGGCGAGGACCTGCCGGGCACGGGCGCGCTGCTCGGCCGCACGGCGGCGGAGGTGTTCGTCCGCGCGCTGGAGGCGGCGGGCCCCGACCTCACCCTCGACAGCTTCAAGCAGGCCATGAACACGCTGAAGTACGAAGAGGAGATCGGCGGCTACACGGTCGACTACACCGACGGCAGCCACGTCGGCAGCAGCGACATCTACATCAGCCAGGTGCAGAACGGCTCCTGGGCGCTGATCGGCGAGGTTCAGGCCGACTGATCCGCGCTTTTCCGCGCTGACAGGATGAAGGGGGCGGTCCCGCGCGGGGCCGCCCCCTCTGCATCTGGCGCTCCCGGAACCTTACGTGCCGTCCCCGGCGCTACGGCGCGCGCCTGCCATCGCGAAGGCCGTGTAGGCGAGGAACAGCGCCCCGCCCGCCCCCGCGAGCCCGATCAGCAGCACGACGATCCAGTCGACCGGCCCGCCCAGATCGGAGAAGCCGGAACTTGTCACCCATTGCACGAACAGGATCGCCGCGACGGCGCCCAGCGGCGCCACAAGCTCGGCGCGCAGGAAGCGGTGGCCGACAATGCCGCGGTCGCGGATCACCACCCGGAGGAAGGCGAGCGAGATCAGCACCGCAGCCGCCACCAGCGCCCAGAAGAGGCCCGCGCCGAAGATCTCCTCGAAGACCGCGATCAGCGTATCGAACGTCAGTTCCTTCATGGCTTCCCCTCCCTCTCAGGCCCGGCCGCGCAGCATGGCGTTGTAGGTGGCCTTGAGCGCCACCTCCTTCATCAGCCAGGAAATCCACAACTCCTCCAGCGGCGCGATCAGGCCGGGGAAGGACGGGACCAGGTTGTTGCGATAGTCGAACTCGATCAGCATCGCGCGGCCGACCCGCGTGATCAGCGGGCACGAGGTATAGCCGTTGTAGCGTTCCGCCGACTGCGTACCGGCGATGTCCGCCACCAGATGGTCGACCGCGACGGGCACCTGCCATTTCACGCTCGCCGCCGTCTTGCCCTTCGGCACGCCCGCGATGTCGCCCACGGCGAACACCTCGCGGTAGCGGCGGTGGCGCAGCGTCTCCCGGTCGACCTCGGCCCAGCCGTCGGCGGCGAAGGCCCCCTCCTGCCAGGCGAGCGGGCTGAAGCGCACGACGTCCGGCGCCCGCATCGGCGGAATGACGTTCGTGAAGTCGTAGGGCAGCTCCTTCGGCCCCTCCGGCGTCGTGAAGGTCGCGATCTTCCTGCCCGGGTCGATGGCGGTCATCACGTGGTCGTGGACCACCTTGACGCCCCGGTCCTCGAACAGCATCCGCACCTTCTCGTTCACGATGGGCACGCCGAACAGCGTCTTGTTGTGCGCGGCATAGGTGATCTCGGTGCGCCCGCGCGTGCCCTTGCGGCGCGCATGATCGTCGGTAAGGAAGGTGTATTTCAGCGGCGCGCCCGCGCACTTCATCTCGGTCGCGGGCCGGGTGAACAGTGCGACACCGCCCTTGTCGGTGAAGCGGTCCATTTCCGCCCAGGTCGCCGCCGCCTCCTCGGGCCCCGCATAGACCGCGCCGATGCCGTCGCGCCCGATCAGCGTGCGCTCGAAACCCTCGACCGCGTCGAAGTCGAGCGTCAGGCCCGTCGCCAGCACCAGGAAGTCATAGGCGACCGTGCGGCCGCTTGCGGTCGTGACGGTCTTCGCTTCGGGGTCGATCTCCGCTGCCGCCTCCTCGATCCATTCGGCGCCCTGCGGCAGCCAGTCCGCCGT
>JAJLJT010000023.1:0-2922 GCA_033844555.1 Alphaproteobacteria bacterium
CATTGGGAAGAGGTCGAGGTGCTGGCAGGCGGCAGCGCCTTCCTCGCCCGCGAGATGGTGCGCGAGGCCAGCTGGCTGCCCGCCCTTTGGGACCGGGATCCCGATACTCTGCTCGATGAGTGCCTGTCCGCGGTCCATGCGGCGGCCGCCGGGGACGGGGCGGACGCGGCCAGCCTGATGCCCGTGTTGCGGCAGGCGCGCCGGCGTGCCGCCATCCTGATCGCGCGGGCCGACATTTTCGGGGACTGGGACGTTGCCCGCGTGACAGGCGCGCTGTCGCGCCTGGCGGACGCCAGCGTTCAGGCGAGCGTGGAGGTGCTGGTCGCCGACCTGGTGCGCCGCGGCAAGCTGCCGGAACGGCCGGAACCGGTGACCGCGGAGACCTGCGGCCTGATCGTCCTCGGCATGGGCAAGCTCGGCGCGGGCGAACTGAACTATTCGAGCGACATCGACCTGGTGCTGTTCCTGGATCCGGAACGGTGGCCGGCGGATGCGGTCGGCGAGGCAAAGGCCGCCATGATCCGGCTGTCGCAGTCGCTGGTGAAGATGCTGTCCGAGCGGACGGGCGATGGCTATGTGTTTCGCACGGACCTGAGGCTGCGTCCCGACGCGGGTGCGACGCCACCCGTCATCACGGTGCCCGCGGCGGAGCACTATTACGAGACGCTGGGTCAGAACTGGGAGCGGATGGCGCTCATCAAGGCGCGCCCGATCGCCGGGGATATGGAGGCGGGCGCAGCCTTCCTGGAACTCGTGCGTCCCTTCGTGTGGCGCCGCAGCCTCGACTTCTACGCTGTCGAGGACATCAAGTCGATCAAGCGGCAGATCCATGCGCATTACGGTCACGGCGCGCTGGCGGTCGCCGGCCACGACGTGAAGCTCGGCCGCGGAGGTATCCGCGAAATCGAATTCTTTGTGCAGACCCAGCAACTGATCGGTGGCGGACGGGTGAAGGCCCTCAGGCAGCGCACGACGCTTGCCGGGCTCGATGCACTGACGGACCTCGGGTGGGTCGCGCCCGAAACCCGGGACGAGCTGGCTGAAAGCTATGTCTATCTGCGTGCGGTCGAGCACCGCATCCAGATGATGAACGACGAGCAGACGCACCGGATCCCCGAGGACGACGAAGGACGCGCCTGCCTGGCCGCCCTCATGGGATATCCCGACCGCGAGAGCTTCGAGAAGGCGCTGCTTGCCCACCTGGCGCGGGTCAGCCGGCACTATGCGGGACTGTTCGACGATGCGCCCGCGCTGTCGTCGGACGAGGGCAGCCTGGTCTTCACGGGAACGGATGACGACCCGGAGACGCTGGAGACGCTGCGCAAGAAGGGGTTCAAGGGGCCGCAGACCGTCTCGCGCACGATCCGCGGCTGGCACCATGGGCGGATCCCGGCAACGCGTACGGCGCGGGCGCGGGAGATTCTCACGCACCTCGTTCCCGTGCTCGTCGACACCATGGGCAAGACGTCGGACCCCGATCAGGCAATGGTGCGGTTCGACCGCTTTCTTTCGGGGCTGCCCGGCGGTGTGCAGGTGTTCGCTCTGCTACGGTCCAACCCGGCGCTGCTTGAGCTGCTCGTGGAGGTGCTGGGCATGGCACCGCGGCTTGGCGAGTATCTCGCGCGCAATCATGCGGTACTGGAGGCGGTGCTCGATCCGGGCTTCTTCTCGGGGCCGCGCGCGCCCGACGAGATGGAAGCCCACCTCGCTCGCGCGGTGGATGCGGTCGAGGGGTTCGAGGGCGCGCTCGACGCTGTGCGCCGCATCGTGAAGGAGGAGCGCTTCCGGCTTGGCGTTCTGGTTCTGCGCGGCGTGCTTGAGGCGGAGGAGGCGGGCCACGCGTTCGCCGACCTGGCCCATGCGGCGGTCCGGGTGACGCTGCGCGCCGTCGAGGGAGAGATGGAGCGCCGGCACGGCCGCGTTCCGGGCGGGGCGTTCGCCGTCGTGGCGTTGGGAAAATGCGGGGGCCGGGAGATGACGGCGACGTCCGATCTCGACCTCATCTTCATCTACGACCAGGACGCGGATGGCGAATCCGACGGCAAGAGCCCCCTGTCGCGGGAGCAGTACTATGCCCGTCTCGGCCAGCGGCTGGTGAGCGCGCTGACGGTACCGACGGCAGAGGGCGAGCTTTACGAGGTCGACATGCGCCTGCGCCCGTCGGGCCGTGCGGGACCGCTGGCCACGCAATTGTCGGCCTTCGCGCGCTATCACGAGGAATCCTCCTGGACGTGGGAGAAGCTCGCCCTGACGCGGGCGCGGGTGATCGCTGCGCCGGATGCCTTTGCCGCGCGCGTCAACGACGCCATCCGGGAGGCGCTGTGCACGGCGCGCGACGCGGCCTCGACCTGCGCAGACGTGCGCGAGATGCGCGAGAAACTGGCCGCGGAACGCCCGCCGTCGGGCATCTTCGACATCAAGCTGTCGGCGGGCGGGCAGGTGGATGTGGAGTTCATCTGGCAGGCCCTGCAACTGGTGCACGCCCCGGACCGTCCCGACCTGCTGGCGACGGAGAGCGCCCAGGCCCTGACCCGACTGGAGGATGCCGGGCTGTTGCAGGGGCATGGCGCGGCGCTGAAGGCGGCGCATGGGCTCTATGCGACGCTGGCCCAGTTCCTCGGCGTCGCGGTCGAAGGGACGCTCGCCGCCGAAGAGGCGCCTGCGCAACTTGCCGTGGCCATGAGCCGCGTGGTGGGTGTCGCCGATCTGGACACGCTCGGTGCCCGACTCGACGAGGCACGCGGGGAGGTGCGCGCGGCCTATCGCGCGCTTCTGGGCGGGCCCGCGACGGAATAGGGCTTCCCCCTCCGTTTCTGGGATGAACGGACCGGAACGGGTCCACGATCCAACGGAGACGGACATGAACAAGCGGATTGCGATCTATGGCGTGACGGCAGCGATGGCGCTGGCGGCGGCCACGGC